>JBGQHD010000223.1:0-7416 GCA_041497795.1 Planctomycetia bacterium | reverse complement strand
GACAGCCGTGTCCGCGTTACGCCTTGATGGTCCGGGTCGGCGACCTATAATCGCGCGGACATCCCTCGACACTCCGCAACCCACGGCTTTGTTTGTTCCGCGATGGCCAAACTCGGCGTCAACATCGACCACGTGGCCACCGTCCGCCAAGCCCGGCGGACTTACGAGCCAGACCCGGTTTGGGCGGCGGCGCTGGCCGAGCTGGGCGGGGCCGACGGCATCACCGTCCACCTCCGCGAGGACCGCCGGCACATCGGCGACCGCGACGTGCGCTTGCTGCGCGAGACGGTCACCGTAAAGCTGAACCTGGAGATGGCCTGCTCGGACGAGATCCTCGAGATCGCCTGCCGCACGCAGCCGCAGCAGGCCACGCTCGTGCCCGAGCGGCGCGAGGAGGTGACCACCGAAGGAGGCCTCAACGTGCTCGCTCACCGCGAGGCCGCGACGGCCTGCATCCAGCGGCTGAAGGACGCCGGGATCATCGTCAGCCTGTTCCTCGACGCGGACGAAGACCAAATCCGCGCCGCGGCCGATCTGGGGGCCAACGCCGTGGAGCTGCATACCGGTCAGTACGCGCTGGCCAAAACCCAGGCCGCGCAGATGCACGAGCTTCAGAAGCTGCGGATCGTCGGCCGGCTGGTGCGCGAGCTCGGGCTGGTGCTGCACGCCGGCCACGGGCTCACGTACCGCAACGTGATTCCCATCGCCCGCATCGACGGCATGGACGAGCTCAATATTGGTCACAGCATCGTCTCGCGCGCCGTCATGGTCGGCATGGAGGCCGCCGTGCGGGAGATGAAGCGGCTGATCACGCCGGGGTAGGTGCCGCTTGCCGAGCGGCACCAGTTCGCGGGTACTCGGCCGTTCTCAGGTACTCGGCCGTCATCAGGTAACTAGCCGCTCTTGGCTAGCCAGCCGCATTGTCCCGCCCGGCAGGCGGGACCTACACCAGCTCGCGCACCAACTCGCGGTGGTCCACGAGGTATTGCGGCCGGCCGTTGGGATCGATCAGCGTCACGGCGTCGGCGTCGATGCCGAGCTGCTTGTAGACCGTGTAGAAGATGTTGTGGATGTGGTACGGCCGGTCCTTGGCGGTCTCACCGAGCCGGGTGGTCGTGCCGATCGCCTGCCCGTGGCGGAAGCCGCCGCCGGCCAGGAAGAAGAACGACGCCGGCGCCCAGTGGTCGCGCCCGGCCCCGCCGTTGATCCGCGGCGTGCGGCCGAACTCGCCCGACATCATGATGATCGTGTCGTCCAACCGGCCCTGCGCGTCGAGGTCTTCGATCAGCGCGGTCAGGGCTTTGTCCAGCGGCGGAAGCTGCCGGCGCATCTGGTTGAAGTTGTCGCCGTGCGTGTCCCAGCCGCCCCACGATAGGCCGACGCACCGCACGCCGGCCGAGATCAGCCGCCGGGCCATGAGGAAGCGGTAGTTCTCGCCGTTCTGGTCGATGCCGTAGCGCTCCTTGTTGCGGGGGTCTTCCTTTTTCATGTCCAGCGCCCGGGCCAGCTCGCCGGAAGTGACGAGATTGACCGCGCGCTGCGTGAAGCTGTCCATCGAGGCCATCATGCCGCTGGCGTCGGCGTCGCGGCGAAGCCCGTCGAGACCGGTGAGCAGCGTCTGCCGGTCACCCAATCGCTCCAGCGTCATGCTGCCGTTCATCTGCAAGTTCTGCCGGGCCTCGCCGTCAGGCCGGTAGCCGGCGTAGGTCTTGCCCATGAAGCCGGGGCTCGTCCAGCCGGTGACATCGACAAAGGTCGGCAGGGCGCCGCGGGCCGTGTTCTGCGACGTGCCGACGACCTTCGACATCACGGAGCCGATACCGGGGCGGCCACCCATCTTCCGCAGGTCGCTCTCGGACCAGCCGGAGTCGGACTGCGTGGGGGCGTGCTCCTCGCGAATGCCCGCGACCGAGCGAACGACCGAGAACTTCTTGCCGATCGACGCCAGGCGGGGCATCAACTCGCAGATCTCCAGACCTTCGGCCGAGGTCTTGATCGGCTGGAACTCGCCGCGATATTCCTTGGGGGCATTCGGCTTGAGGTCGAACGTGTCCATGTGGGTCGGACCGCCCGGCAAGTAGATATTGATGATCGACTTGCCCGTGGCCTTGGCCCCGGCGGTGGATTCGGCCCGCAGCAGGCTGGGCAGCGTGATCCCGCCGGCGGCCAACGCGCCGACCTTGAGGAAACCGCGGCGCGAAATGCCATCACAGAACCGTTCCTTCTTGCCGTAGATGGTGAACATCGCTTCTGTCCTCGAAGTGGATTCGTGGCAGGGAGCTTCTTGGGTCGGACAACGGCTCGCTCGTGTCGCGCGCGAAACCATAACAGTCCCGGCGTGCCGCGGGCCGCTTTATCACCCAAGATTGTGGGGATTCCGTCGGAACAAATCAAGAGTGGTTGATGGATTTTGCCTTGGGGGCGAGGACCCGCCGATTGGAACGGCGGAGTGGCCGTTCATTGCTGCGGCTGCGAAGCGCCAGCGGCCGCCTCACCCGGCAGCGCAAAGAACTCCCGCACGTGGCAGCGAAAGCCGGGAATGACCGCTTCGCCAGTGATCTCATCGTTTTCGCCGAAATCGGTGACCGTTCCGTCGGCCCGATGCACGCGGACGGCATGCGTGGCGGGATTCACGACCCAAACCAGTTCCACGCCGGCCTGAAGGTACTCGTCAACCTTGCACTCGACCTTCTCGTAGAGTTCGTTGGGCGATACGACCTCAACGGCAAGATTCGGGGCGATGGGACAATGACCCTCGGGGACTTCGCTCGCGGGCAGACGCTCAAAACGGATGAACGAGGTATCCGGCTTGCGAACTTTGGCCCGCTCGGGAAAACACTGATAGCTTGCGTCCGCCGGGAGGACCCAGCCGAGATTGCGGGGCCGACAGTACGAGAGAAGAAGGTCAAAGATCAATCCACTGATCCAGCTCGACTTCCATCCCATGTCGCGCTCCACCAGTTGGCCGTTCACCAGCTCGTAGCGATCCCCCTCCGGCAACGTGAGCAGGTCTTCCGGCGTGTAACGGCGAGTGGCTTCCGCGGTGCTCAAAGCAATACTCCCTCAACAGGACACGTGCCGCACGTCTGAATTATAGCCATCTCTCAGTGCCCCGCTAAACACCAAGGGCGGAAGCCCGTCGGAGATTCCGCCCTTGGTTCGCTTGCGATTTGAGTCAATCCGGACGAGACGGCATCAAACGCTGATCTCGTATCCCTTCCGCTGCTCGCGGCGGACCCACTTGGCGGCGTCGTCGTCGCCGGTGATCTGCTCCTTGGCCGGGTCCCAACTGATTTTGCGGCCCAGGCGGATACAGATGTTCGCCAAGTGGCAGGTGGTAATCGCCCGATGGTGCGAGTAGACGTCGGAGATCGGGTCCTTGCGGCTCTTGACGCACTGGAAGAAGTTCCGCATGTGGTGCCCGTGCGCCTGCCCGCCCAGCACCTTGGCGATGGCGCCCTCGGGCAAGGGGTTCTCTTTCAGATCCTGCACCGGCTTGCCGACCAGCTTGCCGCGATCGACGAAAATGCGTCCCTTGTCGCCGATCACCAGCACGCCGTTGTCGTGCTTGGCCCCCGCTTCATCGATCTTGTCCGTGATAATGAACTCCACGCCATTCTCGAACTTCGTCGCCACGCGGAACGCCGTCGGCGTGTTGTACAGGTCGTCCTGCTGGGAATAGCCGTTCTTGTAGGTGATGCCCGGCTGGAATTCGGCGGAGCCTTCAAAGACGACCGGGCTGGTGTCCTTGGCGTCGAGCACCCAGTGGGCAATATCGACGTGGTGGGCGCCCCAGTCAGTCAGCTTGCCGCCGGAGTATTCGTACCACCAGCGGAACTGGTAATGGCAGCGCTCCTTGATGTACTGCACCTTGGGGGTCTGGCCGAGCCACACGTCCCAATTGAGATAGGGCGGGGCTTTCTCCTTCTTGAACGGCCCGCCGCGGTCGCCGCCACCGATGGCCACCAGGATCTTCTGAATCTTGCCGAGCCGGCCCTCGCGGCACAAAGCCACCGCCTGCGCGAAGGGGCCTTCGCTGCGCTGCTGCGTGCCGACCTGGAAGACTTTCTTGGTCTCTTTGGCGACTTTGCAGATGAGCTGCCCTTCTTCGATCGTCAGCGTCAGCGGCTTTTCGCAATATACGTCCTTGCCGGCCTGCATCGCCTCGATGGCGATCTTGCTGTGCCAATGGTCGGGCGTGGCGATGGTGACCGCGTCGATGTCGCTGCGATCGAGGACCTTGCGATATTCGCCGTAGGTCGTGGCCTTGCCCTTGCCCTGCTTGGCCTTGGCCTCGTCGGCCCGCTTGCTGTCCACGTCGCACACGGCCACGACGTCGCCGAATTCGGTCGCGCGGTTGGTGATGTAATTGCCTTGCCCGCCGCAGCCGATCTGGCCAATCTGCGGCCGATCGTTGGCGGCCAGGAAGCCGTAGGCCCTGCCGCCGGCCCCGAGTGGCGCCAGACTGCCGGCGGCCAGTGCCGCCGAGGTCTGGAGAAAACGACGCCGATTCTGCTCGGCGTGATTGTGTCCTTCGCCTTGCTGCCGTTTGCCTGTCATTGCGAACTCCTCGCCGTGTCAATGGGAACATTGCGTCGTGCCGCCGACGGCGAATCCCTTGGCCGATGCGCCGCTCACGACATGTGGGGGACGATTCCGGGCGGTTCCTGCTGCCGCGTGCCCTTGGCGCTTCCGTCGCCGCCGGCCTACCTCAGGGCAGAGCGCCCACTCGATCAGTCAAGTCTAACCGGCTGGCGCGCGCGGTGCAAATTGCAGGGCAGAAGCCCGGCTTCTCGGAGAAGCCCGGCTTCTAGCGGTGTGGCACAAAGCAGCGGCGCGCAGGGCTATTGTTGCCCATCGGCCGACGAGGTTATCCTGGCAATGCGACGCGGTCATTTGTCCCCTGTCTTGTCCCTTGTCACTTGTCCCCCGCGACGTTGAGGCAAGTATCCAACGGACAAAGGACAAGGGACAAAGGACCGCGGTTTCTTCGGAGGACGTGCTTTGGCTGAACTGACCGACAAGCCCGATTTCGCCAAGGGGGGCGGCATGCTCCCGGCCATCGCCCAGGACGCCGAGACCGGCGAGGTGCTGATGATGGCCTATATGAACCCCGAGAGCTACTCCGAGACGCTCTCGACCGGCCGGGCCGTGTACTTCAGCCGCAGTCGCAATAAGCTCTGGCGAAAGGGAGAAGAAAGCGGCCACTGGCAGGAAGTGCAGGGCATCTACCTCGACTGCGACGCCGACACGATCCTCCTCAAGGTCCACCAAGTGGGCGGCGCCGCCTGCCACGAAGGCTACAAGAGCTGCTTCTTCCGCCAAATCACGCCGCACGGTGCGAAGGTCGTCGCCGAGCGGGTGTTCGACCCCAAGTCGGTGTACAAGAAGTGAGACCCGCGCCATCAGGCGATCAAACCCGCCTGTATTTGCATCCGTCGGGCGAACACGCGATGCGGACTGTTCATCGTCACGCCCGTGGCCGCTTCCAGCAGCCGACAGTATTCACACGCACCGCCGGCGCGAGCGACAACCAGTTCACGGTATGCACTAGCCCGAGCCACGCATCAGCGCTCCCGTGCTGAGGCTTCACCCAAACGGTTACCGGCACGGCGCCAGTGGGTGCACCGGCGTCCTCCGTCTGTGAGAACTCAGCCAGCCGCTTTGCGTTCGCGGCCATAAGTTCTTCAGCTTCGGCCACAAGGCGATCGAGCTTGGCCTTTTCGGCGGGCGTGCGCGCCATCGGAGGGGCACGGCCAGCGGCTCCCTCGATGGTGGTCATCTCCGACGCTCGTGGCAGCGCCATTATACAGCTCCTGCGGAAGCCATGTCTGTCCGCTGTCTTCCTTCACCGGCTCCGATTCCAGTAATGGCACACCTTGCTCGAGCCGGGCCGCACCGGTTCCAGCGCCGCAACCTGACGCACTTCCACTTGCACGTGGTCGGCCACGCCGTATTGCCGGAAGCACTGGGTGAGCGCTCCGCGCAGATCGCCGGCGAGTTGTTCGGCGTTCCTGTCCGGCTGCAGCACGTAGTTGAGCGTCAGCCGTGACGGGCCTTCTTGAATCACCTGGTAGTTGGTCGGCAGCGGTCCCAGGTGGTGGTCGATCTGCTCGGGGATGAGCGGCACCTGGCCGCCGCCCGCGCGGGGCAGCGAGATCACCTGCTCCACGCGGCCGGCCACCGTGCGAATCCGCGGCAGCGAACTGCCGCAGCGGCACGGCGGGCCGGGCGGGACGATCTCGACCTGATCGGAAATCTCGTAGCGGATGAGCGGCAGCACGCGATTGGAGAGGTTCGTGACCAGGATCTTCTCGCCCAGCCGCCCGTGGGGCACCGGTCGGTAGCTGGCATCGACCGACTCGACGATGTTGAAGTCGGAGTTCAGGTGCAGCCCGTCGTGGGCGTCGCACTCCCAGGCCAGGTAGCTGGCCTCGGTGCAGCAATAGTAGTCGTAGACCTTGACGCCGAAGGCCCGCTCCACGGCCGCGCGGTCGCTGCCGGTGAGCACGTCGCCGGAGCTGGTGACCCGCCCCGGGGCGATCTTCAGCCGGCCGGCTTGGGCTTCGTCGGCCAGCAGTCGCAGCGTGTAGGGGAATGACGAGAGCAGCGTCGGCTGGAAGTCGTTGAGCTGCCGCACGACAGCGGGCAAATCCTGCCGATTGTCGATGAGCTGCTTGGGCCCGAGCCGTTCGGGGATCAGCCGCACCAGGATACCGGCCGAGTCGAAGCGTTCCAGCAGCATCACGGCGGCGAAGCGGTGCTGTGGCGGAACATCGGCCGAGCGGGGGGCGCCCTCTGGCGAGCGGGGGGCGTAAGCCCCCCGATGAGGCGGCGTGGTCGTCGGCATCGCCGCGTTATCAGGGGGCTGACGCCCCCCGCTCGCCGGGGTGGCTGGGGTCGGCGGACCGCCGGCCGGCTTCGTGCTTTGCCGCACGCCCATGGCGATGGCGTCGGCCAGCCCGGCGCCGTCCATCACGAAATAGCCCTTTTCTCCGGTCGTGCCGGAGCTGAGCATCACGGCGAAGCTGTCGAGGAACCAGGGATGCGCCGGATCGCTCGCGGCCTCACAGAACCGCTTCACGTCGGCCAGCTTGATCCGCGGGTCGGTGACCGCCTCGTCGAAGTTCGCCTGGATCAGCCGCTTGTTGATGGGTGGCAGGCTTTCGAGCTTCGCGCTGGCCGGATCGATGCCGCCGTAGTGGCGGCGGTAAAAGGCCGAGTGCTGGCTGGCATGCCCTACCAGCTCCCGCAAGCGCGCTTGCTGGTGCGATCGCAATTCCTCCGCGGTGCACCGATAGCGGCGCCAAGCGCCGGCCACCGCTTCGCCGATTTGTGCTGGGTTGAGCATTGGCGGTCATCTCCCGTGCGTGCGTTCCAGGAGTCAGGAGTCAGGGGGCAGGGGGCAGGGGGCAG
>JBGQHD010000222.1:0-7418 GCA_041497795.1 Planctomycetia bacterium | reverse complement strand
CCTGCCTCCCGCCTACGGACCCGTAAGGCGGACACTCCTGTCCGCCGTACAATCCATCGTCTGTATCCCGACTGGGCGGACAGGAGTGTCCGCCCTACGACCTATTTCTCGCTGGTCTCGCCTCCGCGAAGCCGGACCGGCGTGCCCTCGGCCAACTGCGAATGGCCGCTGGTCACCACCGACGCGCCGGGCGGCAGGTCGCCCGTCACCTCGACCCAATGCGTGGTTCGCTCGCCCGTCTTGATCTCCATGCGAACGCCCCGCTTCACGTCCACCGCGTGGGCCTTGCCGTCTTCTTGGACGACGAACACCTTGACCACGCCCGCGAAAGAGACGATGGCCTCCTCCGGCACGGTCGGCACGACGGATTCCTCGCGGGCCAGAATCCGCGCCTTGGCGAAGCTGCCCGCCTTGAGCTTTCGGTCGGCGTTGGGCACGCGGACCTCCACGGGAAACGTGCGGCTCGTCGTCTCCACCACCGGGCTGACCACTTGCACGCGGCCCTTGAATACCTGGTCGGGATACGCTTCGGTGACGATCTCCACCTCTTGGGGCGGCTTGCCGGCGACCGGCTGCTCGACGTCGCCCACGTAGCGCTCCGGCAGGCTGCCCATCAGCTTCAGCTCGTAATCGCGCACCAGTTCGAAGACGGGCACCGAGGGGAACGACCGGACCATCGTGCCCACGACGACGAGCTTCTTGGCCACGACATACTGGTCGGGCTGGGCGTCGCCCTGCTTGGCCGGCGCGACGGTCGGCGTGATGGTATCGACCGGATTCTTCGCAGGGGGATCGTTCTTCGGCAGGGCTTCCTTGGTCGCTGGGGTATCCTTCGCCCCGCCGGCCTCGCCCGGCCTTGCCAAAGACTCGTCATTAGGGAACGGCACCACGACCGTCGTGTCATCCAGTCTCTGCAATGCGGTCTCCAGCGCCGCCAGCCGCTGTCGCGCGGCGGCCACGGTGGATTCGGCTTCAACGATCGCCTGCCGGCGGTTAGCCACGGCCACGTCGTGCTCCGTGCGGACGCGCTCCAGCTCCTCATCCGACACGTTGCCGGCCAGCTTGGTCAGTCGCTCGCGCTGGCTCACGGCAAGCTGCTCGGTTCGCGTCGCGCGAACCACCGCCGGCAGCGTTTTCACATCCAGGCGATCGAGTTGGCCGCGGACCTGGGCCGGCAGCTTGCGCACGTCGGGTCGCTGCTTACTCAGGTCGTCCAGGCCCAAGCTCAGTTTGGCCAGCTCCGCCCCCAGGGCTTTTTCCGCCTCGGCCACGGCGTTCTCATAGTTCGTCCGATCGACTTGCAGCAGTGGCTCGCCGGGGCGGACGATCTGGCCGACCTCGTGATAGATCGCCGTGACTTGCCCCTCGACCTTGGGCGTGATCGTTACCTGATCGAAGCCTTGCAACGTGCCCACCATGCGAATGGCCCGCTGCACGGGTCGCGGCGTGACCGGGGCGATCGTGACGGCCACCGGGTCGCGCTCGGCAGGCGGCTTGCTCGCCGGCCCGTCGGACTCCGTGCCGCTCGGGCGGCCTACGAAGGGCAACCGTCCCGTGAATGCCAAGACGCCCACAACCGTCGCGGCGGCCAGGGCGGCGACAGCCCACCACGCCCGCTTGCGGCCGTGCTTCGTTGGACCCTCACCCTGGTGGGCTGCCCCGTCAATCCGCACGTCCAGCTCGTCCGGAGCCAGCGAGTTGGCTGCTCGCCCGGCCGCGTGTCCGTCGGCGTGATCGTTGGTATTCAAGGTCGCTCTCCGTTCTCGCTCGTTCGCCGACCTGTGGATCGAGGCGTGCGCTGTGAGCACCCCGGCTGCTGCCAGCAGCCGGGGTGCTTTGCCGCCGGGCGCTCGGCCGCGGGCCGGCGGCGCTCGGCGTCGGTGAGGATGCCGTGGAACACGATGTCGAGGATTTCGCTCGCCTGCTGCGACGATCGCCGCCGCTGGCCCGTGAAGTAGTTGGTGAACATCGTGCCGTACACCAGGTCGCTCAAGACGTCGGTGATCCGCTCGACCGACATGTCCCGCACGCGGCCGTCGGCGATCAGCCCGCGAAACAGTTCCTGCCAGCGGCCGATATTTGCGTCGCGGTGCTGAAAGTAGGTGGGCTTCTTGCGGTCCTTGAAGTTCGCCCGCTCCTGGATCAGCAACTCGACGAACTGCGGGTGCTGGCCAAAAAAGTCGAGATACGTATGGATGGCCGTGGCCACGCGCTGGAGCGGCTCGTCCACGCCGGCGATGGACGCGTCCACCTCCTCCCGCAGCCGCCGCATCACACGATCCACCACGGCCAGGAAAAGTTCGCGCTTGCTGGGGAAATAGCGGTAGATCGTCCCCTTGCCCACCTGCAGCTCGTCTGCCAGCACCTGTGTATCGGCGTCGGCAAAGCCATCTCGGGCAAACAGCTTGGCCGCCGCGTCCAGGATTTCGGCGCGGCGCCGCTCCGTCAGCCCCGGATCGACCGGGCGTCCCGGCCCCCGTTTGGCAACCGTTGGCATGCGGATTTCCCGATGAAGGTAAATTGACGGACTAGTCAGTCAGATAATGATAGGTGCGATCGGCGCGCGGAGCAAGAGGAGGGGAGAAAGCACTTCGTGGCGCACGCGGCTCGCGTGCCCGGGCGTGAAGACCGCTCTTCAGTCGCGGCCGAACGGCCCAGCGCTTTTACGGGTCCGTAATCACTTCCCCACCGCGAATGGTGTAGAGCGCCCAAAGCTGCTCGGGCTTGATGGTGACCGGCACCGGGCGAACGCTGGCATCGGCGAATGCCGCCAGGATCACGCCCGGCCGGAGACTCGCGCCCACTCCGTGGCCGCCGTGGCACCGCTCGCCGACGGGTGATTTGCCGAATCCATCACCGGATTCTGGCGTCGGCATGCGGCCCAAGTCAATTGAGGCTTGCCGGCCACGTGTCTCGATCGGTCCTGCCGGTCCTTCCGTACTCGATGATTGGTTGGCTGCGATCAACGGTGCCGCATGGTCGTAAGACGCGGGTCGCGACGCCGCCGCGCGGAGCGACCGGCATAACCGGATGCCCTGCGCGGTCCCAGTCCTTCAGCATTTTTGGACACGCTGGCCAGTTCGTTCTAGGCTTCCCTAGGGCAATCCCTGCGCGGCGCCGGTCGGCGTCCGCGGGGCTCGCGGCTCGCGTGCCGACACGCGGGCCGCGTGTCCCACGAATTGGCCGGTCACGTGGGCGAGTCTCTCCGAGACTCGCACTCGCGTCTCGGAGAGACGCGACCACGTGCCGCGACCGGTCGCTCTCGGATTGGGAGAGCGCCGTGAGTCGCGTTCACGTATTGGCTGTATTGCAGCTCCATGAACCAGCGCTTCGACAGTTTGATGCTCGCCACCGGCGCCTTTGTGATGGCCGGCGCGGGGCTTGTCTTGTGGACGAGCGGCTGGCTGCAGGCCGGCTGGCTCAATGCCGACTCGTCGCTGGTTCGCGGCACCCTCGTGCTGGCGACCCTGCTGATGGTCGGCCTGCCGGCGGCGTGGGCCAACGGGCTGTTTGTGAGGCAATTGCGGCGCGAAAAGCTGGCGCTCGAGCGGATGTGCAACGCCAATTACCGCGAGCTGTGCGACGAGCCGGCCGCGGCGGACGAGCCGGCCGCAAGCGACACGGTCGAGCGCGTCCGCGAGGCGCTCACGTTGCTGGCCCGGCAGCTTCGCGAGGCCGAGGACGCCCGCGCCCCGCTGGAGCTGCGGGCACGGCGAGGAGTGATCGAACAAGAGCGCATCCAAGCGCTGCTGATGAGCTATCCGGATCCGGCCCTGGTGATCGATGAGCTGGGGCAGGTGGTCTGGGCCAACGCCGCCGCCGAGAAGGCACTCGACTTCGACGTGGCGGCCGGCATCCGCTGCCGCATCGCGCAATGGAGTGGGCTGCTGGGGAAGGGCTGCCAGCCGCTGCTGGACGTCGTGGCCGACCTCCAGCGGCGCAAGCCGATGAGCGTGCGGACGTGCGAGCTGGAGTTCACCGGGCCGACCGGGCCGAAAGGCAATTTCCGCGTCACGGCCCGCAACTATGCCGCGTCGCTGGCCGGCCCGGGCGACACCGACGCCGGCCCGCGCGGCGTGGTGGCCGTGTTCCAGGATATCAGCGACCAGCGCGAGGCGGGGCGGCAGCGCGCCGAGTTCGTCTCGGCGGTCAGCCACGAGATGAAGACGCCGCTGACCGGCATCAAGGCCTACGTCGAGCTGCTGGCCGACGGCGACGTGACCGACCAGGCGCTCCGCGAGGAATTCCTCGGCGTCATCAACAGCCAGGCCGACCGCCTGCAGCGGCTGATCGAGAACCTGCTGAACCTGGCCCGCATCGAATCGGGCGTGGTCAAGGTGAACAAGGAACCGGCGTCGCTCAACGAGCTGCTCAAGGACGCGCTGGACGTGCTGCGGCCCGCGGCCGAGCAGAAACAGATCGAGCTGCGGGCCGACCTCAGCCCGATGTACCTCGGCGCCCTCGTGGACCGCGACCAGATGTCGCAGGCCGCCATCAACCTGCTCTCCAACGCGATCAAGTACACGCCCGAAGGCGGCACCGTAACGCTCCGTAGCCGCACGCTCGACGACCGCGTGCAATTCGACGTGGAGGATACCGGCGTGGGCATTTCGGCCGAGGACTGCCACCGCGTCTTCCAGAAGTTCTACCGCGTCACGAGCCACAGCGGCATGGCGCCCGGCTCGGGACTGGGTTTGGCGTTGGTCAAGTCGATCGTCGAGGAGGTCCACGGCGGCTCGCTGACGCTGCGGAGCGAAGTCGGCCGCGGCAGCACGTTCACGATCACCCTGCCCGCCGCCGGGACCATCCGCTGGAAAAAACGGAATGAGGAAGCTCCGTGCCGCGGAGAGGATGGCTGACAGATTTCGCGTCTTGTCCAACGACCGACAACCGACGACCGACCACCAACGACCGGCAACGAACAACTTCTCAACGAACACGAAACCCGTCATGGGCCACGACATCCTGCTGTGCGACGACGAAGTGCACATTCTCCGGGCCGCGGAGTTCAAGCTGTCGGCGGCGGGGCATCAGGTGCGCTGCGCGCGCAACGGCCGCGAGGCGTGGCAGCACATCGAAGCGCAATTGCCCGACCTGCTGGTCACCGACCTGCAGATGCCCGAGATGAACGGCTACGAGTTGATCCAGCGGGTCCGCGCCAATCCGGCCACGATGCACCTGCCGATCATCCTGCTGACGGCCAAGGCGCTGGAAATCGCCGAGGGGGAAGCCGTGCGATTCGGCCTGGCGAAGATCCTGACCAAACCATTCAGCCCCAAAGCGCTGCTGCAAGTGATCGAAACGACCCTGGCCGCCCCGGCGGAAGCGGCGAACTGAGGTAGGACGGATTTTCAATCCGTCCGGCGCGGGACGCGTTCATAGCGCGGACGGATTGAAATCCGTCCTACGAAGGATGGCCCATGCAATTGCCCAGCGAAGTTTTCGGCGACGTCGTGGTGGTTCACTCGCCCGAAGAGCTGGGCGCGGACCAGGCCGACGCCTTCGAGCGCTTCCTATCCGACGTAACGCCGCGGCAGATCGTGCTCGACATGGACAACACGGAGATGCTCGACAGCCAGGGCCTGACCGCGCTCTTGGCCGCGCACGAGCAGGCCCGCAAGCAAGGCGGCGACGTGAAGATCGCCACCACCAACGGCGTGAACCGCAAAATCCTGGAGATCACCCGGTTCGACCAGCAGCTCGACGTCTTCGAAAGCGTCATCGACGCGGTGAAGAGCTTCCGCGCCTAACTCGCTTTGTCTGTTGGGAGGGTCGGATAGGGGAAGCGAACGTCCAACGTTGAACGTCCAACGTCGAACGAAGCCAAATCCCGAGCGTTTTGCTAGTTCGATGTTCGACGTTGGACGTTGAACGTTCGACGTTCGATGCGGTTCACGTTAAACCCAGGACACGCCCAGGAAGAACCATTCCGTCATTCTGTCCTTCGTCATTCGGCATTGCCCGTCCCATGTCCATCGCCTACCAGCCGCCGCAACGCCTGGGCACGGTCCTGATGGACAAGGGCTACCTCACGCCCGAGGCGCTCGAGGCCGCGCTCTCCCAACAGCTCGGCACCGGCTCGCAAAGCAAGCTGTTGGGTGAAATCCTCGTCGAGCTGGGGCTGTGCAGCGAAGACCAGGTGGTGGAGTGCCTGGCCGAGGAGTACGAGGTCCCCTACGCCAAGCTCGACGCGCGGATCGGCGACCCCAAGTGCGCCGAGGCGCTGCCGCGCGAGTACATCGAGGCCAACCTGGTGATGCCGCTGTACGTCGTCCGCGGCGTGCTGACGGTCGCCGTGGCCGAGCCGTCGAACGTGTTCTTGATCGACGAGATCGCCGCGCTCACCAAGCTGCAGGTGCAGATCGTCGCCGCCACGGCCAAGGACATTCGGCGGATGTTCACGTCCCTGCCGAACTCCAAGGTGTTCGTCATCGACGACATCATCGGGGACTCGGCCGGCGCCGACGTCACGCTGATCGAAGAAGCCATCGACGATATCGGCGACGTGGAAGAGATCGCCGGCCAATCGCCGGTCATCCGCCTGGTCAACTATGTTATTTACAACGCCGTCAAGGAAGGGGCCAGCGACATCCACATCGAGCCGGGCGACCGCTGCCTGCGAGTCCGCAACCGCATCGACGGCCGGCTGTACAAGGCCCTGGAGGTGCCCAAGCACCTGCTGCCCGCCGTGACCAGCCGCATCAAGATCATGGCCTCGATGGACATCAGCGAGCGCCGGCTGCCGCAAGACGGCCGCGTGCACGTGGCCATGGACGGCCGGAAGATCGACCTCCGCGTCAGCACCTTCCCCACCAACCGCGGCGAAAAAACGGTGCTGCGGATCCTCGACACCCGCAGCGTCACGCTGAACCTCGAGGAGCTGGGCTTCGCCGAAGACATCCTCACCGAGTTCCAGCGGCAGATCCAGGAGCCCAACGGCATCGTGCTGGTCACCGGCCCGACGGGCAGCGGCAAATCGACCACGCTTTACGGGGCCCTGAACTCCATCAGCTCGATGGAGAACAACGTCTGCACCGTCGAAGACCCGATCGAATACAACCTGCCGCTGATCAACCAGTTCCAGGTGCAGGAGCGGGTGGGCCTGACGTTCTCGAAGGCCCTGCGGACGATGCTGCGGCAAGACCCCGACGTGATCATGGTCGGCGAAATCCGCGACGAGGAGACCGCCCGCACCGCCATCCAGGCCGCCCTCACCGGCCACCTGGTGCTCAGCACGCTGCACACCAACGACGCCTGCTCGGCGATCACCCGGCTGGTCAACATGGGGGTCGAGTCGTACCTGATCGGCGCGGCGCTGAATATGGTGCTGGCGCAGCGGCTGGTGCGCAAGGTCTGCGTCAAGTGCCGCACGACCTACGAGCCGCCGCGGGCGATCCGCAAGACGCTCGAACGGATGG
>JBGQHD010000221.1:0-7419 GCA_041497795.1 Planctomycetia bacterium | reverse complement strand
CCGTACGCCCAGGCGCTGCAGAATGCGATGAACTTCCTGCGCCAAGGAATCGAGCGGGCTGGGCAACTGGCCGCGCAAGACCCGCAGGCCAAGGCCCGCCGCGCGGAGACGCTGCTGGAGCTGGGCGACACGCAGCAGTTGGCCAAGCAGTACAAAGAGGCCGCCGGCACGTACCAGCAAGTCCTCAACGAGAACCAAGCCCCGGAGCGCAATGAGGAGGCCGCGCAGCGACTCGCCACGGCCCTGCACCTTTCCACGCAATTCGACCAGGCGGATCAGGCCTGCCAGCGGTTCGTGCAGCAGTATCCCAAGAGCACGCTCCTGCCGGCGGTGCTGTTCCGCTTCGCCGAGAACGCCTACGTCCGCGGCGCGGCCACCGAGCCGGAGAAGGTGACGGCCCAGAGCGCCGAGCGGCAAAAGTGGTTCACCGAGGCCATCAAGCGCTACCAGCCGCTGATCGAGAAGTACCCGGAGTTCGCCTACGTCTCGACGGCCCGCTATCGCCTGGCCCTGGCCCAGTACCAGTTGAACGACTTCACGGCGGCAGAGAAGTCGCTGCGGACGATCCCGCAGGCGGAGCAATCCGGCGAGTTGGCGACGGTGCCGTATCACCTGGCCGACTGCATCATCCGCGGCTTGGCTGAAGATGCCTCCGATGCGTTGGCTGCCGGGCGGCTCGTCAAGCAGATTGAGGAGGCCGTCAAGTTGCTGGAAGGCTTCGTGGCCTCGGCTGCGACTAGCCCCCAGGCACCTGACGCTCTGCTCAAGCTCGGCCACTGCTACCAGCGGCTGGGGGCGCTGATGGGAGAACCGGCAGAAAAGCAAAAGAACCTGGCCAGTGCCCGCCAGACCTACGAGAAGATCGCTCAGCAATTCGGCAATCATTCGCTGGCGCCCAACGCCATCTTCGAGCGAGCCAAATGCCTAGCTTCACAGGGGGATGTCGGTGGGGCGATGAACGAGCTGGGCCGCTTCCGCGGCGATCCGCTCAAGCAGTCGCTGGTCGCGCCGCTTGCCGTGCTGCGGCTTTCGACGCTCATGCGCAGCCAGAACAAGCCGGCCGACGCCGTCACCCTCTTGACCGAATGCCGTGCCCAGCACGAGCAGAACCTGCTGAAAGACCCGGCCCGCGCCGACTGGGCGCCGCTGATCCAATATCACCACGGGCTGGCGCTCAAGGAGTCGGGCAAAGTCACCGACGCCCGCGGACTGTTCGAGTCGATCGTCAAGCAATTCCCCAACTGGGCGCAGGTTGCCGACGCCGCCTGGCGCGACGGGCAATGCCGCAAGGAGTTGGCCCTGGCCCGCATCGAGGCGGCCCGCAAGATCACTGCCAAGCCCGACGCCAAGCCGGAGGAGCTGGCTGCCGCCCGCAAGGAGATCGACGAGGGCTTCAACGCCATTCGCGGCGTGGGCCAGTTCTTCCGCGATCAAGCAGGCACACTGGCGCAGAAGAAGGCCGGTTCACCCGGCCAGTTGCGGATGCACTACGAATCGGCCTGGGCCTATCGCCTCGCGGCAGACGCCGAAATCCAGGCTACGCAAGACAAGCTTGCCCAGGAGGCGCTGCAGAAGCGGATTGAGGAGCTGAAGAAGCTGGCCGCGGCCACCCCGGGTCAGCAGCACCCGCCGCCGCGGGCGCCGGAGATTCCGCTCAAGTCCGTCCCAATCCAGCCTTCGGAGCAAGCCGCCCGCGATCAGTACAAAGCGCTGTTGGCGGCTTCGGCCGACTCGCCACTCTCCCAGCACGCGCGATTGGAGTTGGCCGAGGTTCACGCCACGCGCGGGGAATACGACCCGGCCGTACAGCTTCTGGCCGACGGACTGGATCAGGAGCCGGCCGCCGAGATGGAAGAGCGCATGCGGCTGCGGCTGGGCGATTGCCTGCTGGCCAAGAACGACGCCAAGGGCGCGGCCGAGCAGTTCGCCCACGTCGCCGCCAAGCCGACCAGCCCCTGGGCGGCCGAGGCCCGCTACCGCACCGGCGAGTGCTTTGCGATGCAAAAGGACTGGACGCGGGCCATCGAGCAATGGATCGCCTTCCGCGATCAGGGGCCGCTGCAGAACCTGCCGAGCCTCAGTGACCGGGCGTTGCTCCGGCTCGGGCACGCCTTCGCTCACGCCGGCCAATGGGACCAGAGCCGCAATGCCATGGATACGCTGCTGGGCCGCTTCCCGCAAAGCCCCTGGCGGTTCGATGCCCGCTACGGCGCCGGCTGGGCCTGGCAGGGCCAGAAGCAATACGACCAGGCCGTTGGGGTGTACACGCAAGTCATCCGCGAAACAGCCGGGGAAGTCGCCGCCAAGGCCCAGCTTCAGATCGGCCTCTGCCGCCGCGATCAAAAGCGGCTGCCCGAGGCGGCGCTGGCGCTGCTCGTGGTGCCGTTCACCTACGACTATCCGGAGTGGAGCGCGGCGGCGCTCTACGAAGCGTCGCGCGTATTTGGCGACATGCAGCCGCCGGATAAGGAGCAGGCTAATGCGCTGCTCAAACGGTTGCTGAAGGACTATCCGGAAAGCCCTTGGGCCAAACCGGCGCGCGAACAACTCGATGGCACAAAGAAGAGCTAGGAGGAAGCAATGGTCCAAACATTTGAAGCGATCATTGACGAGAACGGGACGATTCGTTTGCTGGAGAAGGTGCAGGTGGACGCTCCTCGGCGAGCGCTCGTCACGATCTTGGAGGAAGAGCCCGCAGCGCTGAGTGACGAAACGGCGTTGCTCAGTGAAGAGTCGCTCGCGGAAGATTGGAACCGACCGGAGGAGGACGCCGCGTGGTCTCACCTGCAGCCGGCGAAGTAGTGCTGGTGCGGCTGTTGCAGGCGGTCGTGAATCTGCTAACCCCAGGCCAATTCCCCTAGATTTGGGTAAAGGATACGCATGAAGACGACCTTGCGCCACGGTTTGGCCATCTCGCTGGCGGTATATCTCACTTTGGCTTGGTGTCTCCCTCTCGCCCACGCCTACGTCGAAATCTCCTACTCCCTTGGCCGCGTGGTCAACGAATCGACCAACGTCATGCTGCTGCGGGTCGAGAGCGTGGACAAGGAGAAGAACCTCATCATCTATCGCAAAGTCTCCGACATCAAAGGCAAGCACCCCACCGAGGTCGTGAAGCACAACATCGGCCGCGGCGGGTTTCATCCCCGCGAGTGGCAGAACATCATGGCCTGGGCCGAGCCGGGCAAGACCGCCGTCTTCATGCACAACGGCGGGGCCAGCGAGACCTGCATCGACGGCTATTGGTACCAGGCCTACGCCGGCGGCGAATGGTGGAGCATGAGCCACGCCGAGCCGTACCTGCTCCGCAGCTTCGCCGGCAAACCCGATAAGCTGGCCACCGCGGTCACCGCCATGCTGGCCGGGCAAGAGGTGATTGTGCCCTGCATGGTCGATGGCGATAAGAACGCCCTTCAGCTTCGCACGGCCCGCATCCAGCGGCTCAAGGCCAGCCTGAAACTGGCCGAATACAACGCCCAGCGCGACTTCGTCGGCTGGGGAGGCGACGACTTCCGCTCGATCAGCGGCATGCCGGGCTTCTCGCACTACGCCGGCGTGGCTCGGGTCGATCCGGGCGCCGCCGGCGTCTCGGTGCAAGACATCGACGGCGACGGCCAGCCGGAGTTCCTGTTCTATGGCGCGAAGAAGGTTGCACTACTGAAAGTCGCCGGCACGTCGTTGGAGGAGATTTCGCTCCCCTACACGGGCGGCGCCCGCTCGGCCGCCTGGGCCGACTACAACGGCGACGGCAAGCCCGACTTGCTCCTGGCCACGTCGTCCGGCCCGAAGCTGCTCACCAACCAGGGCAAGGGCGTCTTCAAGGACGATTCCGCCCGGCTACCGCCCGAGGCCTACTACAATCTCACGGCCGCCGCCTGGATCGATTACGACAACGACAAGCGGCCCGACATCCTGCTGGCCAACGGCTACCTCGGCCTGCGTCTCTACCACAACCTCGGCCCCGCCGCCGCGGCCAAGCCGCTCTTGTTCCAGGACATTTCCGAGATCGCCGGCCTCGGGCCAAACGGCTTGGCGAGCCACCTCAAGGGAGACCACCTCCTGGTGGCCGACGTCAACGGCGACGGATTTCAGGACTTTCTCTACAGCGCCGGCAGCGGCCTCTTGGCCGTCCGCTCCGGCAAGGGGTTCGTCGATTACAAGCAGAGCGGCATCGCCTTCCAATCGGGCGGCGTCACGCCGCTCTTCCTCGACGTCAACGGCGACGGCAAGCCGGACCTGTTCGTGCCGCAAGAGAGCGGCTGCAAGCTGTTCGTCAACGACGGCAAGGCCCGTTTCACCGACGTCTCGGCCAAAAGCGGCGACCTGGCCAAGCCGCTGGGCCGAGTGACCTGCGCCGCAGTCTGCGACTTCGACGCCAACGGCAAACCAGACCTGTTCCTCGGCTGTTTCAAGGGAGGCAACCGCTACCTGCGGAACAACGGCGACGGCACGTTCACCGACGCCAGCGACCGCTTCGGCTTCCACCAGAAGATCTTCAACTCCCGCGGCCTGGCCCTGGCTGATATCAATAAAGACGGCGTGCCGGACTTGCTGCTGGCGAACGAAGGGCAAGAATCGGCCGTGCTGCTGGGGGCGCCGAAGAAAACGGGCGGGGAGGGGCTGTCGAGCAGATAAGGAAGAGCGTGCTGGGGGTGACCTTCGTAACCCGTGTGAACCGGATTGGCTGATAGTGGACGCTCAGCGTCGAAGGCAGTTCGAGTTACTTGACGTCGCACGAGCCGCGACGATCGAATGGGCTGAACGTGAAGCGATCAACCTGCGTTGCATCCATTTCGTCGTTCCGTTCGTTGCCACGGACTTCAGTGCTTGCGTTTGGATGTTTTTCGACACAGATCATCGTGTGTCTCAATACAGCGCAGACGGCACAACGGAGCTGGTCGAAGCGACGTTTGCAGCGGCGCTTGAGGGTGGGAACTACCCCGAGGCGTGGAGATGCCTATTGAGTTTTTGCGTTGATTCTCACGAGAATGTCGAAGCGAACTTCCAAGGAAGCTACTTCTATCGATTGAGATAGATGCTAAGAGGTCAAACAGCGACGACCAAACTGCCAAGCAAGGATTGACGAGCAGAAAGGGCAACCTCGTGCCAAAGATGTTTACGCCGGTTGTCCAACGGCGCGGCAAATCGTGGATCGGCTGGGTGGAGGGAGTCCCCGGCGTGAATTCACAGGCAAAAACCCGCAAAGCGCTGTTGGAGAACCTGCAATCAGCCCTTCAAGAGGCGCTGGCGATGGACGCGGAGCAACTGGAGCTGGGAAGCAGCGACAAGTTCTGGAGGCTGATCACGGCGCGGCGGAAAGAGAAGACGATCTCCCGAGCAGCACTGGAGAGCGCGGTAGAGGCTCGCACCACGAGGAAGAAATGACGATCCAGACCGAGCAGATCACCATTACGGTCGATAGAGAAGCGGCAGAGGCGTACCGCGCGGCCTCTGAACAAGAACGGCGAAAGCTGGACCTGCTGCTTACCCTCCGGTTGCACGACGCGCTGCGGCCCACCGGTTCGTTCCAGGATCTCATGCGCGACATCAGCAAGAAGGCCCAAGAGCGGGGACTTACTCCGGAGATCCTGGAGTCGATCCTCGATGAAGACTAAGCCGCGCTACGTCTTCGACACGAACGTCATCGTTAGCGCGCTGTTGTTCGAGCAATCGACGCTGGGCCAAGCGCTGTACGCGGCGTTGGATCGTGGCGAGCTTCTCGTTTCGCAGGCAACGATCCTGGAATTGAGCGAGGTATTGAGCCGAAAGAAGTTCGACCGTTATGTGACACGGGAAGAGCGTGAACGGTTTCTCATGACGCTGCTGCGCGATGCGGTCGTTGTGGATATCACCGAAGAGGTGCGAGTCTGCCGCGACCCCAAGGACGACGGAATCCTGGAGGTTGCCGTGAACGGTGGCACCGCCTGTATCGTGACGGGAGACGAGGATTTGCTTGTCCTGCATCCTTTCCGGGGAATGGCCATTCTTACTCCCGTGTCCTTCGTCACGTCGCTCAAGGAGCAGACAAGTTGAACGAAGCCATGCGATCCAATGGCCCAGGAGTAGAAGCATGACCTGTTTGGTCCGCGTCTTGAGACTGGCTCTATTGCCCGCGCTCTTGCTAGGGAGCACCTATGCCGCCGCCCACGCCGCGCCCGGCGATTGGCCCACCGCCCGCGGCAATCCGCAGCGGACGGGCAACGTCGATGGCAAGGCCGGGCCAGCCGCGCCCAAGGTGCTGTGGGTCCACAAGGGCACCGAGCATTACCTGGCCTCGCCGGTGGCCGGGCCGGGGACGATCTATCTCTCGTCGCTGGGGGCGTTCAACGCGTCAAACTTCGTCGCGCTGAAGACCGGTGCGACGGAGGCCAAACGCATCGCCTGGGGCAAGAGCACGCCGTATCTCAAGCTGCCGGTGGCTAGCGCGCCGGCCGTCAGCGGCGGCCTGGTCGTCTTCGGCGACGGCATGCACCAGACCAGCGGGGCGATCTTGCACTGCCTGCGGGCCGATACGGGTCTCATGACCTGGCAGTACCCCGTGCCGGGCGACCTGGTGCACATGGAAGGCTCGCCGACCATCGCCGACGGCAAGGTGTTCATCGGCGGCGGCAATGCCGGGGTGATCTGCGTCGATCTCAATCGGGTGACGCTGGAAGGCAAGGAGCTGGACGTAGCCGCCGTCAAGGAGATCCTCGACAAGAAATGGAAGGCGCTGCTGGCGAAGTACGAGGAAGACAAAAAGAAAGACCCCGACTTCGCCGTGCCGCCCAGCGAGAACGACCTGCCCAAGCCGGCCCCCAAGCTCGTCTGGCAGCAGGGCAAGGACAAATGGCACGTCGATGGGGCGGTCAACGTGGTGGGCGATAAGGTGCTCGTGACGACGGCCTATCTGGATGACGAAAAGCACGGCGAGCGGGCAATCTATTGCCTCTCCGCCAAAGATGGCAGCACGCTCTGGAAGCAGCCGCTCAAGTACAACCCTTGGGCCGGGGCCTCCGTGGCCGACGGCGTGGTCGTGGTCGCGGGCAGCAACATCCGCTTCGACCCCAAGCTGGTTCCTCAGGGGCAAGGCGAGATCGCGGCCTTCGACCTGGCAGACGGCAAGCCGCGCTGGGCGCCGCGGCCAGTCAAGGGTGGCGTCGTTTCCCCAATCGCCCTCCAAGGCGGTTTGGCCATTTTCACGGCGACTGATGGCAAGGTGCGGGCCGTCAACCTGTCCGACGGCCGATTGAAGTGGACCTACGACGCCAAGGCGCCGCTGTTCGCCGGCCCGGCGGTGACCAGCAGCACGGTTTACGCGGCCGACCTCAAGGGCGTGGTGCACGCCATCAACCTGGCCGACGGGAAAGCCCAATGGACGCTCGACCTGGCCGCCGACGCGGCAGTGAAGGCCCCCGGCATGGTCTACGGCTCGCCGAT
>JBGQHD010000220.1:0-7455 GCA_041497795.1 Planctomycetia bacterium | reverse complement strand
GGGCTGTATTCGTCGAACCTCGACTATTGGCTCGAATACTGGTGGATCCCCTGCACGATCATCGGCTACGGCCTGTTCGTGTGCCTGGTGCTCGGGTTATCGGTGATGGCGCTCTCCGTCTACCTGCGGCGGACGGTGCCGATCGCCATTACCTGCTTCAGCACGTTCGTCTTGCTGGACGAGATCGGCTCGCAATTGCAGCGGGCCACGCGCGTCGAGCACTGGCGGCTGCTCTCGCTGTGGCGCGACGTGCGCTACGCCGCCCGATACTGCTTCGACCCGTACTTCATGCCGGACGACCGAGCGCTAGGCGGCTGGGCGCTGGCGATCTTGGCGGGCGTGTGCCTGCTGTGCCTGGCCGTGCTCTATCGCCGCGTGCAGGCGGTGGAAGTGGTGGAGTAGCCGATCTCCCCGTTGCAACCGGGGATGACGACTGTGGTCACGATCGAACGTCCAACGTCCAACATCGAACAGCAAGCTCCGATCCGGATCTGTTCGACGTTGGACGTTCGACGTTCGTATTCAATGCTGCTAATGGTCCGCTGCTTTCGCCCGTTACACCGTCCCGCCTTGCGGCAGCCGGACGGTGAACGTGCTTCCCTTGCCGAGCTGGCTGGTCACCGCCACGCTGCCGCCGAAGGCTTGCACGAGGTGCTTGACGATCGACAGCCCCAGGCCGGTGCCGCCTAGCTCGCGCGAGCGGGCCTTATCGACCCGGTAGAAACGCTCGAAGACCCGCTCGCAGTCCTTGGGCGAAATGCCGATGCCGGTGTCTTCCACCTCGAGGACCACCTGGCTCTCCTCGCGCCGCCAGCGGATGGTCACACGGCCGTCCTCGGGCGTGTACTTAACGGCGTTGTCCACGAGGTTGTCGATGATCTCGCGCAGGCCTTCTTCGTCGGCCAGGGCCAGCACGGGCTCCGCCGCCGGCTGCACGACGAGCTGGATGCGTTTGGCCTCGGCCAGCGGCGTGTGGGCGGCGACTCGCTCGGCCACGCTGGCGCTGACGTCCAGCGGGACGATGTCGAACTGCTCCTGTCCCGCTTCCACCCGAGCGAGGCTGAGCAAATCGACGATCAACTGCTCCAGCCGCAGTGTCTGACTTTCGATGCGCTGCACGAACTTCAGGTTGTGCTCCGGATCGTTGATCGCTCCGCCCAGCAGCGTCTCGGCGAAGGCCTTGATGGCGGTCAACGGCGTCTTCAGCTCGTGCGAGACATTGGCCACGAAGTCCTGCCGCAGCCGCTCCAGCCGCCGCAACTCGGTCACATCGTGAAACACCAGCACCATGCCGGGCGACGGCTCGCCCGGCAGCCGCGTCACGTGCAGGGCCACCTGCCGCCGGGTCTTGCCGAGGATTTCGACCTCAGCCCGCTTGGGGCTGTGGTCTTGCAGGGCCGCGTTGACGGCCTGCTCGATTTCCGGGTGCCGCACGACTTCCAGCAGCGGCCGCCGCTCGACCTGGGCCTGGCTGATGGCCAGCATTTCGCGCGCGGCCCGGTTGGCGAAGAGCACCTGCCGGTTGCGGTCGAGGGCCAGCACGCCCTCGGCCATGCTGCCCAGCACCGTGCCCAGTTGATCGCCGCGGTGGCGGACCTGCTCCATCCGCTCCGACAGATCGCGCGAGATGCGGTCGAACGCTTT
The DNA here is from genome assembly GCA_041497795.1 of Planctomycetia bacterium. Classification (GTDB taxonomy): domain Bacteria; phylum Planctomycetota; class Planctomycetia; order Pirellulales; family S012-138; genus JBGQHD01. The sequence continues at coordinate 5,811 of JBGQHD010000220.1, read as the reverse complement.
GGCGAGGTCACCAAACTCGGCGTCCTTGGACAGGGCGATGGGATAGTCGTAATCACCCGCCGCCATCGCCTTGGCCACGGCGATCACTTCGGCCACCGGCCGGCGGACGCTCCACACGACCCAGAACGTCAACCCCGTGGCCGCGCCGCCCAGCAGCAGCGAGCTGGCAAGGATGGATGGGAGAGATTCGCCCGCCGTAGGACGGGCGACCCAGAGCTGCAACAGCAGCGCAACGAGAAACACGCCGAGAAACACGCCGCCGAGCTTCCACCATAGCCGAACGGACCACATACGCCGCCCGCCGCTCGAAAGAGAAAGTTCATCGCTCCACCGCCCTTAGAATGCGGCGAGCCGGCGGCTTTGTACAGAGAGAACGGCGGGAATCGGGCCGTCCACGTAGAACGGAATTCATTCCGTTCGCTGTTAGCACGGTGCCCCGGGGACGAACGGAATGAAATTCCGTTCTACGGCCGGCGATACCAGTTCTGCGCCTCGAGGGACTCGTTAGGCAGGTTGCGGACGACTTCCTCGATGCTCGTGACCCCCTGGGCCACCTTGAGCAAGCCAGCCTGGTGGAAATCGAGCATGCCCAACTCGATGGCCCGTTTCCGCAGCTCGCTGGCCGGCCGGGCCGCCAGCCGGCTGGAGCGCTAGCCCCGGCGGAGCTGCTAACGCACGTTCCACGACATCCATCGTCCATGGCAGTTCCGCTGGGGCTTGCGCTAGCGCTTCAGCCCCAGGCACCCACAGGAATTCGTGAAGGACCTTTTCAGGCCCGGCTTTGCGCGTAGATCGCTTGCAGCAGCTCTTGCTCGTCCTTGAACTTCTTCTTCTCCGAGAGCGCCTTGTCGAGCAGCCGCCGGGAGTCGCTTTCGCTGTGGCCGAGCTGGCGGAGGATGTCGAAGGTCGCCGCCACGACGTCCGTTGGCACCTCGGCGGCCTGCGGCTCCTCGCGGGCGACGATCAGGGCGAACTTGGGCATCTTCCGCCGCAGCTTGGCGATGATCCGCTCGGCCAGCGCCGGCCCCACCCCCGGCAGCCCGGAGAGCGCCTTGGCGTCCTGCTCCTCGACGGCCGTGGCCACTTCCCGCACCGGCCGCACCATGGCCCGCAGGGCCTTCTTCACGCCCACGCCATCGACCGAGCAGAACAGCTCGAAGAACTCGCGCTCCACCTCGCTGAGAAAGCCGACCAGCCGCGGCGTCAGCCGTCCGTGGGCCGGGTTGCCCTCCAGGTAGTCGATCGTGAACAGCGACACCTGCTCGCCGAGCCGGCCCTGCAATTGCCGGCGGGTGAACTCGGGGATCAGCACCTCGTACTCGAAGGCCTCGACGCCGAGCGTGACATCGTCCTCGTGCACGCTCAGCAGTTTGCCGATGATTTTGGTGATCATAGCGGCCCATCGTAGCCGCGTTACTGCTTCGTCGCCATTGCCCGCTCGCCGTACAGCTTCACGTCGTCCCACATACTCGTGTCGTCGAACGTGCCGATGCCGATCTGGCCCCAGGCGAACGTCTTGTCGGTGGCGATCATGACCGGCGTCTGCATGTCGTCGAAGTAGACTTCGATCGTCCCCTCCTTGACGCGGCGGACGATCTTCACGTCGTGCCACTCGTCGTCCCAGGCGGTGCCCGCGGTGGTCTTGGTCGAGATCTTCGTGCGGGGCTTGTCGTTGACGATGAAGATCTGGTTGGCGTGGTCGTCGGTCTTCTTGCCGAAGTGCACGTAGTAGAAATGGGCTTTGTCCTGGTAGCCGAAGATCACGCAGGCGTCGCGGTGGGGGTAGTCCTTCACCGTGCTGCGGACCTTGGCGGTGAGCGCGAAATCGCCCACCGTCACGTCTTTCAGCAGCGAAAAGTTGAAGGGGCTGCGGTGCGGCGGGTCGTACTTGCTCTGCTTGACGAACTGGTCGTACACCTTGCCGCGTGCCTTATCGTTGCGGCCGTCGCTCACGCGCCAGGCCTTGGGGTCGGTCGGCTGCCAGTGGTCGGCGCCCTTCTCGAAGTCCTCGCTGCGCACCAGCGGCAGGCCATGAAGCTGGTCGGCCTTGGCCTTCTCTTCGGCCTTTGGCTTTTGGTCATCGCCAAGAGCAGGCCCACCGAGCGCTAGGGACAGGGCAATCAGGGCCAACGGCAGGAAGGTGGTTTTCATGGGCATTGTGCTGTTGAGGTTACGAATATCGCTGCGTCGTCTTCCTTTTCGTCATCTTCCTTCTCGTCCTCGTCGTCGTCCTCGCCCTCGAAAGGAGCCGGCGCCAAGGTGGTAGATGCTATGGGCGACGATGGTCGGCGTCAGACTGCGCCGCCCCAATACATATAACGCAGCATGCAGCGAGAACAAGACGAACGCCGGCAAGAAGCCCAGCGGCGAGGGTTGTGCAGCGTGTGATGCGGCCCCCACACTAACCCGACGCGCAAGCGAGGGAGGGGCTCGATGGAACTCGGAGTCTCGCCGCGCCGCTCCCTCGCTTGCGCGTCGGGTTGGTGATACGGGTTCGTAACGTAGCTGTACATGAAGTCGCCAGACTTCGGATCACTGAACTCTGGCGAGTTCAGCTACGAGCATCGCTTACCGCTGAACCTTCGTCCGCAAGAAAGCCAGCAAGCCGTCCACGTCGTCGGTGCCCACGCGGATGGTCTTCCTGCCCTGCCGCACGACGACGCAATCGAAGCCCCACAGGTTGTACGTGTAGCCGCGGCCTGGAATCCAGTGGATGCCCCAGCCGTCGATCAGCGCCGAGCGGCCCGGTTCGACCGACGTGATGGCATCGTAGCGAATGCTGCCGCGTAAGAGCGGCAAGGGGCCAAACCGCAGCTCCAAGCGGTCTCCGCCGTCATAGACGCGAAGCTGCTGAAAGGCCAACCCCAGCACAAAGAAGAGCGCCGCCACTCCGCCCAGAAGCCACGAGACAAACTCCGGCGGCAGTCCCCGAATGAGCCAGGCAATCACGCCCTCGGTCAGGGCGAGGACGTAGAGCAACCAGTGGAAGTAGCCGCGCTGGGTATGGTCGTAGGTCATGGCGAAGGCCCAGACGTGCATTCGTTGAGAGGCCGCGGTGACGGGGAAGGGACCGATTCCGCGCGGCGCGCGGCATTAGCCCTGATGCTCCAGGCACTACCGGTCTAGTGTACCCGCCGAGGTGACGTGAGGCGAACCGTGTTTGGTTCCGGGCGGCGCGATGCGATGAGGTGAGCGCGCCTCGCGCACGTCCCTCGACGATGCTCCTCGGCGTGCGTAACACGTGATCTGTTCTCTCTTTGCGGTGCGCCAGCGCGCGGCGCGAAGCTCGCAAAAAGTGACATATACGGAAGACTTCGAACACAAGAACGACGGGCCGCGCCAGTAATGCGCTGCACGCGGCCCGTCTAAGAGAGCACGATCTGCCACTACTGACGCCAAACCCCGCGAGCTTGGATCACTTCCGCAGGCGGACGTGCCACCGAATGCCGTAACGCGATTCGCCGTCCACGTCGATCGCTTCAGCCGTAATCTCCGCAGGCCGCGGCGATCTCTTCCAGCGTCAGCCCGCCCCAGAGGCGCATGACGACGACCTCGCGGAGATCGTCGGGCAGCGCATCGAGGTGGGTGATGATCGTCTGGGCATCCAGGCCGGCTGTCACATCGGCTTCGTAACGCTCCCCGGCGGCCACGTGCCGTTCGCGCTCCTGGCGGCGCTGCCGGCCGCGGATCGCCTCGCGGCCCAGGTTGCGGACCACGGCGAACAGCCACGGCCCCGGGGTGATCCGGCGGGCGGCGCTGGCTCATCAGGCGGCAAAACGCCTCCTGCACCTTCCGCTGGAATGCCCGCAAGACGAGCGACGGGCAGCGGATGGTCGCGGCGATCAAGGGCGCAGAGGGGAAGCGGCTCACGTACCGCGACCAGCAGGCCAACTACGTCAGGATGAGCAGAGCGACGGCATTTCTACTTCTAACTCGTAACGCTCTGCCTGATCCCGCAGTATCTTGTACTTGCGAATGTGCGCATCGTCTCCCTGCTGCCACATTCCCGCAGTAAACAGACATCGGAGGCGAAGGCGGCCATCCTCGATTTCAATTCGGAACCCTGGCGATTCCTTGAGGAAATCCTCGATCCATTTCTTCACCCCCTTGATGACCGCGCCGACAATCTGGCCCGATTCGCGCCCGTGATAGACGGTAACAAACTTATCCAGCCGCTCTGCCTTGAAGCTCTCGTCGCTCCAGATGGCCTCAATGCAATCCCCGTCCACATTGTAGAAGGCGCGTGCCTCTTTCGGTGGTTGTTTGGCTGCGCGTTCAAGTAGGGCCTTCCCAAAGGTATCGTCGATATCAATATCGCGAATCATCAAAAGACCCTCTCGGTAAATCTCTCCTCGAAGTAACGTGGCAAGGTATCGTCGTGCTCGTCGCACTCGTCCCAATACCACAGGTAAACGACACGTTCATCCGTCACATAGACCAGGAGCACTTCGCCCGGCCACGGATCGCGTTTTTCACCGGTTCTCCGGTCATACGCATGTTTGGGCCTTGCGACATAACAAAGCCACCCATCGTCGTCCACGTCACGCTCGTCGTCGCGCACGCCGCGATACACGTGACGTGGGTTCAACAGGGCCCATCGCACCGTGTCTGCCAGCTCTCTGGCCGCTCCCATGCCTTGCCTTGCAATCCAGTCCATTTTGTCGTTGGGAAGCAAAACATCCCATTCGCCTCCATCGTGCGGGTCGATGGCCCGTAATGTCGAGTATCCACGACGAACCTTTTCCTTTGAGTACGTCGCCCCAGGGTGGGTCTCGCTCATTTTCAGCCTCCGGGCCTATAAGCGCGTAAGTGTATACCGTCAGAGGAATGTCGTCAACCGTTGACGACCACCTACTCACCGCAATACAGTACCAGTGGGGGTGGCGGGATTTGCACCCGCACGGGGCCGGTCAAGGGCGTCCCGCTCGATCCCAGATCGAGTGCGTCTGCTATTTCGCCACACCCCCTAAAGACAAAAGAGACCGCCGCCGGTGCCGAATCGCCAGACAGCGACCGGCGGCGAGTCTCTTGCTTGCGGGGTGGGCTTCTCGGTAGAATAAAGACGGACCCTGACCATGTGCGTCCGTACATCGGGCGCATCCTCCTAAGTTGACGCTTGGGGCTTGGGTTCACTCGGCCGAGGGGCGGTGGCACGCCCCCCGGCCACTCTTTCACTCTTCTTGGCCAACTCGGCTCTTTGCTTCCTCCAGCTTCCCGGTGACGAAGTTCTCGCCCTGCGTGGAGATTTTCCACAGGCCGTGGCTAGCGTTCTCCATGTAGCCACAGCGTTTCTTGGCCTCGAACATCGCCACGGGCATTTGCGACGGTTTCTGCAATCCGCAATGCGTGAACCAATCAGCCATTTCTTTCGGAGACACGGAATCGCGCTGGCCGTGGTGTTTCTGATAGTAGGCGATGGCGGTGATTCTCTCAGCGACGCTCCCTAGCGACAGCGAGCGCACAAATTGCCTCATCGTAGTGCCGTTCGCTGGCGCTGGATGATCGGCGATTAACGAATGCTTCCCAGCCCCGTTGGTCTGGCCATTTCCAGCTTTCGGCGGGGTCGTTAGAATGTTGATCGCCGGCAGCTTGGGGGCGATTTCGTGGACGAGCTGGAGCAATTGCACCAGTTCTGGCCCGTCGCCCTCAATCCCGATTTGACCGGCTGAGAAATCGAAGAGAACCTTCATCACGCATCCTCCCGTAGAAACTGACGCTTAGGGGCAGCATAGCCGCTTGGTTGTGGCACGGCCTGAAATTAGAGACGCCTAGCCGAGCATTGTCAAGCCATAGGATTCATTAAAACGGAGG
>JBGQHD010000219.1:0-7474 GCA_041497795.1 Planctomycetia bacterium | reverse complement strand
GCGGGCCGCCGGGCATTTCCGCGAGCGCAAACAGGCCGCTCATGGGGCTGGGCAGAACCATCTCCTGCTGCGCGGCAGCGGGCGGCTTAGGCTCCGGGCCGGCACCCACGACGCCCGAAAGCAGGGCCGCGGTCAATACAAGCAGCATCCCCAAGACAATGATCCCTAGCGATCTCATGGCACACCTCCTCGGATCATTCGCACGTCATTCGGATGTCCACCTCGCGCGTTGTTAACGCGCGTCAGCCAACGACCGAGCAAATGCCATTCCGGAAGGCCAGAAGTGGAAACTCGCTGCAGAATTGCGAGCCGAGGCCCCAAATCCCATGCCGAAACCGCGCGCGGCAGTGCCTTTCCGCACGGGGCGCAAATGGGTTCCCTGGAGAGTAGAGACTAGGCGGACCCTACGCCTCCGGCGGCTTGTAGAACTTCGTCAGGTCGATGCCGCCTTTTTGCTCTTCCTCCAGCAGCTTGACCCGCGCTTCGAGCTTTTCGATGCGGCGGATCGCCAGCGGTAGCGTGGTGGCCATTTCATCGGCTTTGGCGGGACGCGGAACGGCCGGGTAGTTGAGGTGCCGTTGCAGGGCGGCGAAGAGCAGGAGCGGGTCGCGGCGGCGGTTGGCCAGCGCGATCTGGCCTTCCTTCTCGCCGAAGAGCGCCGGCGGCGGCTGGCGGCCGTCCTCGGCGTCGCGGCGGGCTTGCACGGTGGCGTAGTGCCGGCTACGCAGGTAGATCAGGTCGGCCAGGTCGAGCATGCCGATCTGTGCCCGCACGGCCACGATGAACGCCCGCCAGTTCTCGTCGAAGACCGGGTCGGCCGACATGGCGGTCAGCCCTTTGTAATACTGCTGCCGGTTGCGGCAGAGGGCCTCGAACTGGTAGAGGAACAACCCCTGCGGCGTGGGCGACTCGGAGCGGTAGAGCGCCTCGCGCTCGAGGATTTGCATCGCCACGTTGAAGTCGAACCGCGAGCGGTCCTCCTCGGCCTGGGCGATGACGAACGTCTGGAACGGCGTGAAGTAGTGCGGCAGGCGGGCCATGGCCGGGGCCATCGCGCCCACCAGCCGCAGGTCGCTGGCGAGGAAGTCGATGGCCAGCGGCAGTTTGGTCGAGGCCAGGATTTCCTGCTTCAGCGAGGCAAGCAGGTCCTGCGTCGGCAGCTCCTGCTTCATCCGCTCGGTCAACGTGTGAAAGAAGTAGGCCTGCTCGATGTATTCGGCGCGGTCGAGCATGGTGTGTCGGTTGTCAGTGGTCAGAGTTACGGCAGCCGTAGTCGCCATTTGGCCGGATCCTGCTCGACTTCTGGAGCAATGATCAGTTCAACGACCATGGCGGTTGCGTATCCTCTGCTGAACTTCTTCCCACGTAAGGGCCGACGCGGGGTTCTTCTCCAGGTTGGCTTTTCGCCGAGCAAGCTCTTGCTTCTGCCACTCGTGAACGGGCACGTCTGTGGGCTTGGCCGCCAGCTCGTCCCACAAGTCTTCGACGAGTTGCAGCTTCTCCGAGGGACTCAGGTCAAACACCGAGGGGATTGTCATCTACATCACCTCCCGTTACCAGCGTCTCAAACCACAAAGGATCAGCATCGGCAACTCGTGCGTTCTGCGGCAGCGGCTTGCCCAATTCCTCGTAGATCTCGATCACAGCGGCCAAGGCGTCCTTGACGTTGGCCAACGCTTCGTCCGCTGAATCACCTTCCGTCACCAGCTCGGGGAGCAGCGGCGAAGTCACCGTGAACCCGCCTTCGGGTTGCGGCGTAAGGACGAGGGGCAGCTTGTATTGGGTGGGAACTGATTTTCGACGTTTCGCGACCATAATTTCTGCGGTCAAGCCTCAGACTCTTCCGACACGGCTGCCGAATCTCTAACAACATCAAATCCGCGATCGCCAAAGCCGAGGATCGCGTGCCGCGTGGAGAACGCCGATGATCTCAATCGAACTCGTGGAACTGATGCAGTAAACAACGTATGGGAACCGCCGCATTTTCATGCGTCGCACTTCGCCATGCACGACGGCGTAGAGTTCCGGTTGATCGGCGATTCGCTCAAACGTCCCGTTGACCGCTCGAAGAAACTCGTCGCCTAATCTCTCCTTTTGACGGTCGTACCAGTCGCGGCCAGTTGCTAGATCTTCTTCGGCCTCAGGTCGCAGCAGGATTGACCGGCTCATGCCTTTCTCCGCAAGCGCGCCTTAACTTCCTCCCAAGAGATGGCCGGCTTAGTGCCTCGATTCGCCAAACGGCGATCGAGCTCTTCGCGATGCCACTGGGACAGCGGGAGTGACTCGTCTTCTTCCGGAATGCTGTCCCAGATTGCCGTAATCAGGTCGAGCCGTTCCGGCACGCTTAGCTGGTCGATGTCCAGCGAGTCCCATGATGGTTCCGTTGCACTCATGTCTGATTCTCCGCGCGATGAGACGCTGTCTAACGCGTGCTAGTTTACGTAAAGCTGTCTCACGGGCGCATGCCGTGCTCGACAAGCTACGCCTCCGCCTTCTCCGGCACCGCTTCCAGGATCTTCAGCAGCACCTCGTCCGGGTCGATGCCTTCGGCCTGGGCCTCGAAGTTGAGGATCACCCGGTGCCGCAAGGCCGGCAGGTAGACGCGGCGGATGTCTTCGAAGCTGACGTTGTAGCGGCCCTCGAGCAGGGCCCGCACCTTGGCGGCCAGGGCAATCGTCTGGGCGCCGCGAGGGCTGGCGCCCCAGCGTAGGTATTGGTTGGTGATCGGCGTGGCGAAGGCCCCCTCGGGGTGCGTGGCCAGGGTCAGCCGCACGATGTAATCCTGCACGTGCGGGGCCAGGATCACTTCGCGGATCACCTTTTGCCACTGCTGGATTTCCGAGCCGTCCATCACCTTTTTGGGCGCGAACTGCTCGCCGCGCGTGGTGCGGTCGATGATCGTGTTCAGCTCGTCCCGGTTGGAGTAGCCGACCACCAGCTTGAAGAGGAAGCGGTCGAGCTGGGCCTCGGGCAGCGGGTAGGTGCCCTCCTGCTCGATGGGGTTCTGCGTGGCCATCACGAAGAACGGCTTCTTCAGCTCGTAGCGCGTGCCCGACGAGGTGACGGTGCCTTCCTGCATCGTCTCCAGCATGGCGCTTTGCGTTTTGGGCGTGGCGCGGTTGATTTCGTCGGCCAGGCAAATCTGCGTGAAGATCGGCCCGCGGTGGAACTGGAACGTCCGCCGGCCTTCCTCGCTCTCGACCACCATGTTGGTGCCGAGGATATCGGCCGGCATCAGGTCGGGCGTGAACTGGATGCGGTTGAAGTCCAGCTCGAGCGCCTGCGACAAGGCCCGCACGAGCAGCGTCTTGCCCAGGCCCGGCACGCCCTCCAGCAGGCAGTGCCCGCCGACGAAGAGCGCGGTGAGCACGCCGTGCACGATGTCGTCGTGCCCGACGATGACCCGGCCGATCTCCTCGCGGACGGCCCGATACCGGCGGCCGAACTCCTCGGCCCGTTGTTGCATGGATTCAGCGAGACTCATGGGGACCCTATTCTTAGACTCGGATAGAAAACCGACTTAAGCAACGTATCATTCGTGCTATTCGTGTTATTCGTGGTTGCTCCTTGTCTTTCCGGACGCCTCGAAGAGAAACAACCACGAATAGCACGAATAACACGAATGGATGTTAGCACCCACGGGCGTTTGGCCGGATTCACTCCTTCCTTTTCCGCTCCTCCAGCGCCTTCTTCTTGGCCTTGAGCAGCCGGTCGGTGTAGCTCTCTTCTTCCTCCTGCGGGGCCAGGGATTGGCCGGTGGCGCGGATCGGCGGCGTCTGGCCGGTGGTCGTCGGGCCGGCAGTTTCCACGATGTCGTCGTCGGTTACCGGCACGTCGGGCTGCGGCTCGAAGCGGGCGGCGGCTCGGCGGGCTTCGATCTCGTCGGCGACCTCTTCCTTGCGGCTGCGGAGGCGGGCCAGGTATTCGCTGGGGGCTGCCTCTTCCTTTCGACCGATGACCCTCCGGGCGAGCGGGGCGACCCACTCGAAGCCGATCTGCACGCGCCGCACGAACACGTCGCAGAAGAACAGGATCGCGGCAATCACCACCAAGTAGTGCCAGGCGTCCTGGCTGCTGTTGGCCTTGGGCAGGTCGTGGCGGAAGGAGTTGATCTTGAGCATCTCTTCCATGGCCTGCCGGGCGTCGGCCGCGTCGCCGGCTTCGATCAGCTTTCCCTCGCCGGCGTCTTTCACTTTCATGCCGGCCAGTTGCGTGAGCAGCGGCACGTTGGTTTCGCGGCTGCGGAACTCGGCCGAGTAGGGGACGTTAACGCCGGCCCGCAGCGTGCCCTTGCCGGCGCCGGGGCTGAGCACCACCATGTAACTCCCGACGTCCTTGGCGTCGAACTCGCCCACGTACCGGCCGGGCGCCACCTGCTTGAGAGAGAACTCCTTGGCTTTGGAGTCGGGATCGACCGCCAGCCCGTTGACGGTGAGGCGGTTCTCCGGGTTGTCGTCCTTGTCCAGGGCGGTGACGATCACACGCACCTTGTCGTCCAGCATCTCGGTGACGACGCTGTAGTTCTGCTCGTCGCCGCTGGGGCGCATCGACCAGCGGACCATCTGCTCGAAGAGCCGGTCGTAGTTGTCCCACTTCAGCCAGTCGGCGGCCCAGCCTTTGCCGTCGCCCGTGTCGGTGGTGAAGCACACCGTGCGGCCCAGGCCGTAGGTCCACGCGGCCAAGACGGGATTCGTCGAGCCGGCCGGATCGGGGGCCTGGCCGATCAGCTCGACCAGCGGATGGTCCTTGGGCGTGGTGCGAACGTAGCCGTGGATCACGGGCATCGACGTCAGGCCGCTGACGATCTCGTGTTCCGCCCGCACGATCTGCGGCACCGTGTCGCCGTTGTGCACCAGCGGCATGGCCACGCGGCGGACTTCGCGCTGGTAAATCTTCGGCAGCGACTTGTTGTTGCGGACGAAGTAATACTTGCCGCCGGTGGCCGTGGCCAGTTGCCGCATGATTGGCGTGCCGGTGTTGCCATGCGAGGTGATCTCGACCGTGGAGATCACGATGCCGGCCTTGATGTACTGCTGCGTTAAGCCTGGCGGGGGCGCGGCCGGGTCGCCGTCGCTGATGATAATCAGCAGCTTGTTCGAGGCGTCGTTGATCTTGGCAAAGCCCTGCAAGGCCATCCGCATCGTGGGGGAGAAGTCCGGCATGTCGCCCGGCTGCATGTTGTTGAGCCGCCGCAGCATCATGTCGCGGCTGCCGCCGACGGTGATGATGCCGTTGGGGGGGTTCCACAGCCATTGCTCGGTGCCGTTCCAGCTCATCAGGCCGCAATAGTCCTGATTGCCGAGCGATTCAATGGCTGCCTTGGCGGTCAGCTTCATCCAGTAGTTGCCGTTGCCGGTCTCCGAGGCGTGCATGATCATGGCCACGGCGCCCTTGGGCACGACCTTGGCGTTCTTGATCGTGAAATCGAGCGGCATGGCCTTTTCCAGGTCGGTGTCCTGCCAGCCGCCGTTGCCGAAGCTGCGGTCGCCGCCCAGCATCACCAGGCCGGCGCCGGTGTGCTGGGTGTTGGAGATGAGCATCTTCACCTGGCTCTCGCTGAGCTGCTCGATCTTGTCGGCTTCGGCGTTGGCGCCCTCATCGAAGCGGGGCAGATTGGCCAGGATCACGCTGTCGTACTGCTGCAACTCGGCCAGGCTGGAGAAGGCGTTGTCGGTGGAGCGCACGTCCACCTCGATGTTTCTCTGCCGCAGTCGAACGGCGAATTTCTCGAATTCCTTCGTGTGGTTGCGGTCCTCGATCAGCAGCACGCGCCCCTTGCCGCGGACGTGCGTGAACATGTCCGCGCGGTTGTTCTCCTTGACCACGTCGTCGGCCGCCTGGTCCGGCACGAACGTGGCGCGGTACTTGTAGAACTGTGGCTCGTCGAGGTTCAGCCGATAGCTGAACACGTTCTTGCCGGGCAGCAACTCCACGCGCTGGGCGGCCGGGTCGGGATTGAGCACCACCGGCGCGTTGTCGGTCTGCCGCTCGATTCTCAAGGATCCCGTCACCTTGTGGGCGTTCGTGTTGTTCAGCACGACGCGCAGATCGACCGGCTGCCCTTTGCGCACGTCCGACGGCAGGGCGATCTTTTCCACCAGCACGTCGCCGCCCAGCGGATAACGGATCGGCATCACATCGATGCTGATGCCTTTCTCGGTCATGGCGCGACCCTGGCGCAGGGCGTCGCCCAGGTTTTGGTTGCCGTCGCTCAAGAGGACGATCCGCTTGGCCGAATCCTCGGGGAACGAGGCTTCGGCCAGCTTCATGGCCCCTTCGAGGTTGGTGTATTCCGGGTCGAAGTGGGTCTCGATCGTCTGCGGAATCCGCATGTTCTCGTCGAACGGCGGGATTTCCATCGCCGCGTCCCGGCCGAAGACGATCGCCCCCACGCGGTCCTTGGGGTGCTCGGCGCGGTAGCGGGCCACCACCTCGTTGACGTACTGCCGCATCGCCTCGCGCTGGTCCTTGGGGATGCTCAGCGACATGTCCAGCACGTAGATCACCGTCAGGCGGTCGCTGGCCCGCTTCATCTGAAAGCCAGCGATGGCCATCACCAGGATGCTGTAGACCAGCGTCCGCAGGATGAGCACGGTCAGCCGCCGCCCCCAGCCCAGCCCCGACAGGCCGCGAAAGCTGAAGATCCACAGCGCCGGCACCACCAGCAGCAGGAGCAGAAACCACGGCGCATCGAAGCCGACGGAATACTCGGAGAGTGCGGACATGACGGCGCGCTCTGGCGGAGACCCGAAGGGAATCGGAACGTGGCCTGATTGGCCCGCTTGGCCGTTGGAAACGGCACAACCGGCCGTTCGTGCATCTTACTGCTTACGGCCGGTCATGGCCAGCGCGCGGGGCGGCGAGGGGTGTGTCCCAATTCGACGTGAAAGAAGCCCGGCTGTTGTTGAAGCCGGGCTTCTGCTTTCTGGCCGCCGATGGGCGGGCTGCATAGAATGTCATCTCGATTTAGCGCGCTGCTTGATCCGCGGGCACTCAACATGATCGTGATTGTGGACTACGGCATGGGCAACCTTCGCAGCGTGGAGAAGGGCTTCGCGAAGGTCGGCCACCAGGCGACGGTGACCAGCGATCCGCGCCAGATCGCTGAGGCCGACAAGATCGTGCTGCCGGGCGTGGGCGCGTTTCGCGACGCCATCGGCGAGCTCCGCCGCCAAGGCCTCGTCGATCCGCTGCGCGAGGCCATCGACGCCGGCAAGCCGTTCCTGGGCATCTGCCTGGGCCTGCAACTCTTGATGGACGTCAGCTACGAGGACGGCGAGTACCGGGGGCTGGGCGTCATTCCGGGCAAGGTGGTGCGGTTTGAAGTGCCCGGCGGGCTCAAGGTGCCGCACATGGGCTGGAACCGCATCCGCCGCCGCACTCAGCCGCCGCTGCTGGCCGGGATCGACGAGGGGGCCTACGTGTACTTCGTCCACTCCTACTACGTGGCGCCGCGGGATGACGACGTGGTGGC
>JBGQHD010000218.1:0-7475 GCA_041497795.1 Planctomycetia bacterium | reverse complement strand
TCTCCCCTCACCCCGGCCCTCTCCCCAGAGGGGAGAGGGCGTTAGGAACCGTCCTTCTTCTTCTCCTTCTCGTCCTGTTTCGGCTTCGTGACCTTGTGCTCGCTGCCGTCGAACGACAGCAAGCACGTCGCGCCTTCGATGCTGGTTTCAATGTGCACCGGGCGAGTCCACAGACGGTACAGGTTGGCCAGCGTGTCGCGGGCGTACTTCTTATCCAGCTCGACGCCGTGCCAGGCGTGCTCCAGCACCAGCTCGCCGCGGTTCTTGAAGTTTGCGTCGCGGACCGAGATCATCGGCCGGCCGAGGTTCGTCAGGTTGGCCAGCAGCCGTTCCTTGATCTGCTGGAATTCCCGGCTTTCGATCTGGTAGTAGTCGGTGGCGTCGTTGTAGGCGAACGAGAACATCTTCTGGCGGCGGCAGAACTCCGGCGTCAGGAAGGCGTCGAGGAACATCACGTCGTTGTAGACGCGGCGGACCTCGAAGATCTTCTGCCGGCCCAGCCCGGCCTCGGTGTTCCACCGCTCGCGCTGCGCGTGGTCGTCGCAGGCGTCGTAGTCGGGGCCGAAGCAGCCGCGGTTCCAGCGGTCTTCGATGTCGCGCAGCAGCTCCACGCCCAGCTTGTAGGGGTTCAGCCGGCCGCCCGACGTGGCCAGCGTGCCAGCCGTGTGGTCGGCGTAATTGATGACGTCGGCCGGCTCCAGGCCGTGCCGCGTCATGATCGTGCTGTGCCAGTAGGTGGCCCAGCCTTCGTTCATGATCTTGGTCTGGCCTTGCGGGGCGAAGTAATAGGCCTCGTCGCGGATGATCGACAGCACGTCGAGCTGCCAGGGCTTGAGCGGCGCGTGCTCGAGGATGAAGAGCATCACGTCGCGCGTCGGCTCGGCCGGGTGTTGCCGCGGCTGCTTGTTCTGCTCGCCGCGAAGTTGTTCGGCTTCCGCCCGCAGCGCCGCGGGCGGGTTGACGAACGGGTCCATGTAGCTCTTGGCCTGGAACCTGCCGGGCTGCTCGGTCTCGTCCGGCGCGTCGGCCGCGGGGAAGCGGGCGTGCTCGGCCGGGTTGTCGAAGCGCTTCACGAACGGCGAGTGGATGTCGATCAGGTCTTCGATCGACAGGCAGCAATCGATGAACTCCTCGACCGTCTCGCCGCCGAAGCGGTCCATGTACCGCCGGATGCGGTTGCCGTGGTTGGCCATTTCGTCCATGGCTTTGCGGCCGGTGTGCCGGAACCACTCGTTGTTCTTGAAGAAGTCGCAATGCCCGTAGACGTGGGCCATGACGAGCTTCTGGTCGGTCAGCTCGTTGGACTTCATCAGGTAGGCGTAGCAGGGATCGTTGTTGATCACCAGCTCGTAGATTTTCTGCAGGCCGTACGAGTAGCCCTTGCAGAGCCGCTCGTACTCCATGCCGAACCGCCAATGCGGGTAGCGGGTGGGGAAGCCGCCGTAGGCCGCCACGGCGTTGAGCTGGTCGTGGTCCACCAGCTCGAACACCACGGGGTAGCACTCCAGACCGTAGCTTTCCGCGTGCCGGCGCATCTGCTCTTGGATGGCGGCCAGTTCGGTCGGCAGCGGATTGAAACGATGCATCGCCATGATCCAGGAGTCAGAAGTCAGAAGTCAGAAGTCAGCGTCGGCAAACGCTTGCGGTTTAGCCGCGAGCCAACGGCGAGCGCTTAATGAATCTCCTCCACGCGAAACTCTTCCTCGCTCATGCGATAAATCACGTCCCATAGCCGCGGTAGCTCGCCGGCCAATCGGCGGCGGGCGTTCCGCACGGCTTCCGATGCATCGTTGCCGCCCACGGTCACCTCGGTGTGACCGATGCGGACTTTGTATTGATGCACGTAGACCTGTTGTCGGTCGCGCTCCGCCGTGTCCTCAGACGGAATCGTGTCGTCAGACGGATGCAGCGTTCGAGGTTGGATGTTCGATGTTGGATGTTCGATGTTCATGTTCGTTCGCCGCTAAACGTATTCGCTAAACCGCAAGCGTTTCTCGTCGTTCGTGCAGAGAAACCGAACTGGGTTATTTTCCCTTTCCCAGGAACTCTTTGATCGAATCGTAAATCGCGTCTTTGTTGGCGATCTCCGACACGACGATCTTTTCCTCTTCGCCGAACCCCTTCTCCAGCGCGTGGATGAACTCGCCGCTGCCGTAAGGGCTCTCCACCTGTCCGTAGCAGAACAAATTCGCGTGCGGCAGGATGCTCTCCCGCAGCACCCGCAGGCTGATCTCGTTGTCCTCGCCCCAGTTGTCGCCGTCGGAGAACTGGAAGCAATAAATGTTCCAATCGTCGGCCGGGAACTCGCGGGCGATCATCTCCGCGCACACCTTGTAGGCCGAGCTGATCCGCGTGCCGCCGCTCTCCCGCGTGTGGTAGAAGGTCTCTTCGTCCACTTCCTTGGCCACCGCGTCGTGGATGATGTACCGCCGCTCGACCCCGTCGTATTGCGAGCGGAGCCAGGTGTCGATCCAAAAGGCCTCGATGCGGACGATCTGCTTCTGCTCGTCAGTCATCGACCCGGAGACGTCCATCATGTAGATGATGGCGGCGTTGGCCACCGGCTCGAGCACCGCCTCCCACGAGCGGTAGCGCTTGTCCTCGCCGATCGGCACCACCCGCGGATCTTTGGGATCGTACTCCGAGGCCGCAACCTGCCGCCGCAGCGCCTGTACGTAGGTCCGCTTGAAGTGCCGCAACGACTCCGGTCCCGTGCGGCGGATGCTCTTGTAGCGGGCCTTTTCCTGGGAGATGTTCTTGCGGCCCTTGGGCTCGATATTGGGCAGCTCCAGCTCTTCGCCCAGGATGGCGGCCAGCTCGTCCAGTGGCACGTCCACTTCCAGCATGTGCCCGCCCGGCTCGCTGCCGGCTTCGCCCTTGCCGTCGCCCTGGTCCCCGCCGCGGGCAATCGGTTGCCCGATATCGCCATCCCCCTGGGCCGCGCCGCCCGAGCCGCTGTGGCCGAAGCGGAAGTTGGGCACGTCGAGATAGGGAAGCGGGATGCTGACGAGATCCTTCCCCCGGCGGCCGATCATCTCCCCGTGCGAGACGTACTTCCGCAAGTTCTCGCGGATTTTGCCGCGGACGATCTGCTTAAAGCGGCTTTGATCGGCTTCGATTCGCAGGACCATGGCCGTGGGATGTCTAATGACGAAGCACGAATGTCGAAAGAATGACGAATGTCGAATGACAGAATGTCGAATGACCGTATGACGAACTCGGCTGGCGCATCTCCTTCGTCGTTCGTCATTCAGTCATTCGTCATTCTTTAGACATTCGTGCTTCGTCCTTCGTCATTGTGTCGTTAACGTTTTGTATCGCCGCGCGCGAAAATACTCGCCACGTAGTTCAGCACGTCGGTGGCGCTTTCGTCGTCGTAGCCGTAGTTCTTAATCAGCCGCTGCTTGACCACGTCGATCTTGGCTTGCGTGTCCTGATCGACGACCTTCGAGACCAGGCTGGTGAGCTTGATCGAGTCTTTCTGGTCCTCAAACAATTTGAGTTCGAGAGCCCGGTGCAGCCGTTCGTTCGTCTTATAGTCGAACCGCTTGCCGTCGAGGGCCAGGGCGCCGATGTAGTTCATGATCTCGCGGCGGAAGTCGTCCTTGCGGCTGTCGGGGATGTCGATCTTCTCTTCGATCGACCGCATCAGCCGTTCGTCCGGGTCTTCCTTGCGGCCGGTGAACTTGTTGATTACCTTTTCCCGCTGCGTATAGGCCTTGACGCCGTCGATGTAGTTGCCACACAGCCGGGCCAGGGCCTCATCGTCGGCGGCGATCGCCCGCTGCACTTCGTTCTTCACGATGTTCTCGTACTCCTCCTTGACCACGGTCAGCAGCTCGCGGTACTGGTTCCGCGTCTCCTCGCTGGTGATCAAGCTGTGGTGCTTCAGCCCGGATTCCAGCTCGTTCAGCACCATGAAGGGGTTGATGCTCTTGGCCTCGGGGTGGGCGACCAGCGCGTTGGAGATTTTGTCTTGCACGTAGCGCGGCGAGATGCCGAGCATGCCTTCGTTCACCGCCTCCTCCTTCAGCTCCTTGACGTTCTCCTCGGTGAAGCCCGGCAGGGTCTTGCCGTTGTAGAGTTTCAGCTTTTGCAGCAGCGTCAGGCCGGCGTGCTTGGGCTCTTCCAGCCGGGTGAGCACGGCCCACATGGCGGCCATCTCGATGGTGTGCGGGGCGATGTGCTTGCCGCGGACCTTCGCCCGGTTGTAGTCCTTCTCGTAAATCTTGATCTCGTGATCCAGCTTGGTTACGTAGGGAACGTCGATCTTCACCGTGCGATCGCGGAGGGCCTCCATGAACTCGTTGTTCTGCAGCCGGCGGTACTCCGGCTCGTTCGTGTGGCCCAGGATCACCTCGTCGATATCGGTCTGGGCGAACTTCTTCGGCTTGACCTTGTGCTCCTGGCTGGCCCCCAAGAGGTCGTAGAGAAACGCCACGTCGAGCTTCAGCACTTCCACGAACTCGATGATACCGCGGTTGGCGATGTTGAACTCGCCGTCGAAGTTGAACGCCCGCGGGTCGCTGTCGGAGCCGTATTCGGCGATCTTGCGGTAGTTGATGTCGCCGGTCAGCTCGGTCGAGTCCTGGTTCTTTTCATCCTTGGGCTGGAAGGTGCCGACGCCGACGCGGTCTTTTTCGCTGAGCAACAGCCGTTTCACGCGCACGTCTTGCACCACGCGGGTCCAGTCGCCGCCGTATTTCTTCAGCCGGTCGGTGTAGACGTAGCGGCAGAAGGGGCACAGCTCGCCGAAGATCTTGACCTTGTAATCCTCTTCGCCCCGGCCGGCGTTCAGCTCGGCGCAGACGTCCTTGCG
The DNA here is from genome assembly GCA_041497795.1 of Planctomycetia bacterium. GTDB lineage: Bacteria > Planctomycetota > Planctomycetia > Pirellulales > S012-138 > JBGQHD01. Next base: position 2,656 of record JBGQHD010000218.1, on the reverse strand, counting down.
GAAGCGATTGGGAATGATGTGCAGCGGCTCCTCGTTCATCGGGCACCACTGCACTTCCGCCGCGTCATCGGGCGACACCCAGCCGAGGCTGAACAGCGCCCCTTCTTCGCTGGCGGAGTATTGCTCGATACCTTTCTTCAGCAGCCGGGCGATGGTGCTCTTGCTGCTGCCGACCGGGCCGTGGAGCAGCAGCACGCGCTTTTCGATGCCATAACCCTTCGCGGCGCTCTTGAAGGCGTTGACCAAATCGGAGAGCGGCTTCTCCAGCCCGAAGACCGCATCTTGCCCATTGTCGAAGGGGTCATCGAAGAATTGGTATCGCGTGCGGCGTTCGCGGGAGTCTTCGTCCACCTCCACCCCGTACGACGTGATCATGTCGTACACGCGCTCGAACGCGTTGCGGGTGACCTCCGGGCGCTGACGCACGATGTCGAGGTACTCGGCGAAGGTCCCTTCCCAGTTCTTGCGACGGAACTGGTCTAAATCTTGGCGCTGGGCGACCAGCGAGATGATTTCCTGTCCTGCCACAATGTTATCCCCCTGAAGAGGGTATCGGCCATCAGCCGGCCTAATACTCTTGTTCGACAATATCGGCAAATCTGAATCAACGATAGGCGCGCTGCGGCACTCCAAAACCGCTTGGCAGTTCCCGCGGGCGGTTGGGGCAAGGTGGGTTTTGGCTCGAAAAGAGGCGTGCTTCCGGAGGAGCACCTTACGCACTGCGCAGCGTCAACCGCAGCAAGAACGTCGGCGGGATTGGAAAAGAGCGGCCGGCTGCGAGCGAACTATCGAAGGGAGGGGGTTCGCTCGTGCGAGCGTGCTTGCTCGCTACGCCGGACAACTCACGTGCCAAGCGAATCGCTTCTCGCGGTTCCTAAACTTAAGTATCCGCTGCAACCAGTAGCAAGGCAATAGGCGTCTTGCCAGCAGCGACCTCGGCTGGCACCGCCACGCGACACAAGATGCTAAGTCACAGTGGCTTACAACGCATCGACTGGCGAGAATATTTTGCTAAGCCGGCACACTTGCGGGGGCGCCGGTGGCCGCGAAGAATGCGCAGGAGACGGACTCGTAGGTAGCTGAACTCGCCAGAGTTCAGGCTCCCCGAAGTCTGGCGACTTCGGCTACCTACAGCAGATGTCGCTACGCAGGAGGCTCTGTGGCCGGGCTCAACGCCCGCTCCACGCTCGCCATAAGCTTATCGATGGAGAACGGCTTTCGCAGGTAGTCGTGCACGCCCAGCATTTCGGCGTAGGCCTTGTGCCGGCTGCCCTCGTTGGCCGTGATCATGATCACCGGCAGCGGGTCGGGTCGGTTGCGGCGGATGTTCTCCAGCACCAAGAAGCCGCTCCGCTGCGGCATCATCATGTCCAGGATGAGCAGGTCCGGATTGACCAACTCGGTCATTTGCAGGGCCTGGTTGCCGTCGCGGGCCACCTCGACCTGGTAGCCGCGGGACTGCAAGGCCACGCGAATCGCCTCGACGCATTCCTGATCGTCGTCCACCACGAGGATTTTCTGGGCCATGCTCTGGGTCTCCGTAGAATGCGCCGCGCGGGGCCGCCGAGCCACAACCGGTTGCGGCCCGCAAACTCTCCGCTTACGTAGCCGAAGTCGCCAGACTTCGGGGAGTCTGAACTCTGGCGAGTTCAGCTACCCACGCTCACTTTGTACAACTTGGGCGCGATTTGCAAGCCGTGAACGCGCGCGGCCCACGTGGCCGAGTCTCTCCGCGGACACACACCGCTCGGTTGCTCGCTGGTGACGGAACGGGCGGGATCGTAGAATGGGCCGGAACTCCGACGGCTCACCGGACGTCTCAATCCAAGACGAGTCCCTCTCTTTCCGACGCGGAAGGAATTCTACCATGCGCAACCTAAGCAGCCTCTGCCATCCGAGCCGTCACGTGCCACGTGCTCTGCTGGGTTTCTTCGTTCTGGCAGCTTGCGTCGCGGGGCTGGCCCGCGTGAGTCTGGCCGATCCCTGCGGCATGGTGCCGCCGATTTACGTGACCGACAACACCTCGATCGTCCGCGTCGGCGACGAGCAGACCTATGTCTTCTACAAGGAGGGCGAAGACGGGAAAGCCGGCATCGAGACTTTTGTCATCCGACCAGGCTTCTCCGGCAAAGTGGAAGACTTCGGCATGCTGATCTCGTTCCCCACGCCGCCGGCCCTGCGGAAGGTCTCCGAAGACATCTTCCCGCAGATCGCCAAGGCGATCGACCCGCCGGAAGTCGTGCTCGATTTGCGGCCGCGGCTGCGCGAGCTAAGCAGGCGGCTGGCATCCAACCGGCCGAGTAGCGAGGCCAAGAAGGACGGCGGATTGGCACTCAAGGAGGACGAGGTACGAGTGCTCCGGCAGGAAGCCGTCGGCATGTACGAGGTGGCCGTGCTCGAGGCCGGCAGTGCCGCCGCGCTGAAGCGGTGGATGGACGACCACGGTTACAAGTATCCCGCCGGCATGGACGCCGTTTGCGAAGAGTACGTGAAGCTCGGCTGGTGCTTCGTAGCCGAGAAGGCCAAGGTCGGCGGCAAGGCGAACGTCGATCCCAAGCCGCGGATGAAAGGGGTCGATACCAAGCTCCCCGCCGGCTCGGCCTTCGACGGCCACGTGCAGGCCATGGCCTTCCGCTTCCAGACCGACAAGCTGATC
>JBGQHD010000217.1:0-7481 GCA_041497795.1 Planctomycetia bacterium | reverse complement strand
GTCCAGCAGCCGGCGCAGTGCGGGGCGGTCCATGTTGCCGCCGGTGTAACCGCCGTCGTCATAGTGCTGCGGCAAGCAGACCCAGCCCTCATGCCGCTGGCTGGCGATGAACGCCTCAGCCACGTCGCGTTGCGCGTGCAGAGTGTTGAACTCTTTCTCCAACCCTTCCTCGGTGGATTTGCGCGTGTAGATCGCGCAGCGTATGGCCTTGGGCGGCGAGTTGCCTTGTTTCGGGTCGGTCATGCGTTCGCCTGGGGTTCCTCGAAGAGTCCAAAAAACCGGGGGCCGTTCCAATGCGTGCCGGTGATGGCCTTGGCCACCGCCGAGAGCGACGCGTACACCCGGCCGTCGTACTCGAAGCCTCTCGCCAAAACCCTCGCCTCGAACATCCGGCCGCGGTAGGGCCGCGACAGGATGCTGCCCGGCGGCGGCAATTCACGATGGATCGATCGCCGGTGCCGGGCTGGCTGGCTCCGCAGTTCCGCGTCCGACGGCACCGGCGGCGCGGAAAGCCGAAGCTCGGCGTCGCTGGCCAGTTCGGCGGCTCGTTGGCGAGCTCGCTCGGAGAGCCCGCCTGGACCTGCCAGGCGACCCGGCGGATGAGATACGGCCGGTTATTCGTGCAGGCCGCTTCGCCGAAAACCTCGGCGTACTTGGCCCGCAATTGGCCCGTGGAGAGCGTCGGCAGCAGGATGACCTGCTGCTCGGCGGTCAGCGGATGGTTCTGGCCGAGGGGCATGGTGCGACTCTTTCTGGCGATGGTGCCGGTTCGCAGTCACACTGAGCCTCATTCTGGACGCGAAATCAAGGCCTCCGGCGCTTCGCGCTTCGCCCGCGGGAGAATTGCCTTGACGAATGGCGGGCAAAAATTGTAAGCTTGCGCGAATGAGGCGTACGTCGCTGACGTCCAAGCGGCTGCAACAAGCAGTCGCCGATTTCGAGAAAGCTATTGTGGACGACTTTCGGGAAGGCCGAACGGTCATCCGCAGGCTCGAGATCAGGATGAAGCGGGGCCGGCTTGAGCGTGTGTTTACTGAGAGTCGCCGCCAATTCGACATTGGTGACGATTCGAGCACGGGCTCAGCCAGCCTGCCTTGAAGCGACCCGGCTACGGAGTAAACCAAGAGCCAGGTTGCCCGCCGACAGGGATTCCCTATTCGGAGTTCCTGCCGCGAGCAATCTGGCTTTTTTCGTGTTCGGGCGACCAGATTCGAGAGCTGCAAATCCAAGAAAAGGAGCTTCTCATGACAGAGAAGAGTCGGCGCGAGGAGTCGAGTTCGCCAGTTAGAGGCTTCGCGACGAAGGAAGGAATTCAACGCCGTGCTCGATTCGGACCGGAAGTGCGGGAACGACGACACGCTCGAATGCGGGGTGACACCGGCGAACCGCGCGAGTTTACGTGCGAGATGAGAGACCTCTACGTTCGCTATGTGACGTTGGCAACTTACTTACCGCCCTCGGCGGACCTGCCGTTTGGCGTCGTTTGTGAACGGTGCGGAGTTTTCTTGAACGCGATTACCAACGGTGTCGAGTTGTTAGCAGGCTCGTTCATTGCCGACGTCAGGTTTGATGATTTCGGGGGTGCGGTGTACCGCGACAGACTCATTTCGGTGATGAAGGCCCAAGGTCGCAAAGTCGACTTGGAATGTGCCGCGTGCGGACATATAAACAGGTGGTGGCGCGGGCGAACCGCCTGAGCTGCAAGTGCGTCCAAACGATCGTCTTGGACGCGAGATAATTTGGCCGGCCGTGATGGCCACGCGAGAGATGGGCGCCTCGCCAGAGACAGAGCTTCGCTCTGTCTCCGGCGAGGCGTTTTTATTTGCGCTCATCGCAAGAGGCGAACGTGAATTGGCTTTCCTTCATTGATAATAAGGGGAATCCGCGATGACGAAGAAAATGAAAGTCGAGATGTGGCCGCTATCCAGAATCCGGCCGTATGCCAACAACGCTCGGATCAACGACGGCGCCGTAGCGGCGGTCGCCGCCTCCATTCGTGAGTTCGGCTTTCGAGTGCCGATCGTTGTGGACGGCGACGGCGAGATCATCGCTGGTCATACGCGGTGGAAGGCAGCCCACCAGCTAGGCATTGAGCGAGTGCCTGTCCACGTCGTCCGCGACCTCACGCCCGATCAAATCAGGGCTCTTCGGCTGGCCGACAATCGGACTGGCGAAATCGCCAAGTGGGATTTAGAGAAGCTGCCCGCCGAATTGGCCGCCTTGCTCGAAGCGGACATCGACATGACGCGGTTCGGCTTCGGCGAGGAAGAGATACGGCAGCTTCTCGATCCGGGCATCCGCGAGGGATTGACCGACCCGGATGATATTCCGCTGCCGCCGGATGAGCCGATCACGCGCCCTGGCGACCTCTGGCTCCTAGGCGAGCATCGGCTGCTGTGTGGCGACAGCAGCAAGCCCGAGGATGTGGACCGCCTGCTCGAGGGAGCGGCGATCGACTTGGTGAACACCGATCCGCCGTACAACGTGAAGGTTGAGCCGCGGAGCAACAACGCCATAGCCGCCGGGCTGAGTTCGTTCGCGAGCCACGCGGCAGCCAAGAAGCTCAAGGCGGGCCGGGGCAACGCGGCGTTCGACATTGCCCGTGGCAAGACGAAGGTCGGCCATGAACACCACCAGAAGTTCGACCTCGCGAGACACCCCGGGAAGGCGAAGCCGACCAGCAAGAAGCTGCGGGCCAGAGACCGGCCGCTCACCAACGACTTCATGAGCGGGGAGCAGTTCGAGGCGATGCTCCACGCCTGGTTTGGCAACATCGCCCGCGTGCTCGAACCCGGTCGGGCTTTTTTCATCTGGGCCGGGTATGCGAACCTCGGCAACTATCCGCCCGTGCTCCGAGCCTGCGGACTCTACTTCTCGCAAGGCATCGTCTGGAACAAGCAGCATCCAGTGTTGACGCGAAAAGATTTCATGGGCTGCTTTGAGCTGGCGTTCTATGGCTGGAAGGAAGGCGCCGCGCACCGCTTCTTCGGCCCCAACAACGCCCCGGATTTGTGGGACGTCAAGAAGGTCACGCCGCAGTCCATGATTCACCTCACCGAGAAGCCCGTCGAGTTGGCCGTGCGCGCCATGCAGTATTCATCGCTGGCCGGCGAGAACGTGCTCGACTTGTTCGGCGGGAGCGGCAGCACGCTGATCGCCGCCGAGCAGACGGGCCGCAAAGTCTATTTGATGGAGATCGACCCTCTGTACTGCGACGTCATCGTTCAGCGGTGGGAGCAGTTCACCGGCCGTAAGGCGCAGCGATCGGCTTCCGTCGCACCGTCGGCCGCCGCGGACAACTAGGGGACGTACCGATGGGACGCAACAAGCGCGAGACGACCGCCATCGCTCACCGCCGCCAGGCTGTCGCCGATCTCTACCTGCAAGGTTGGACGCAGACGGCGATCGCCAAGCAGTTGGGGGCCGCCCAATCGACGGTCTCGGCCGACTTGAAGGCCATCGAAGCGCAGTGGCGCGAGTCAGCGGTGCGGGATTTCGACATCGTCCGCGGCGTCGAACTCCGCAAGCTGGAGCGCATCGAGCGCGAGGCCTGGGAGGCGTGGGAGCGGACAAAGAAACCCGCGCAGTCGGCAGTCATGACGACCGACGGGGAGCAGCAGAAGACACAGAAAACGGTCAAAGAGCAGCACGGCGATCCCAGGTTCCTGGAGGCGATCCAGCGTTGCATCGCCAGCCGCCGCGCGCTACTGGGCCTCGACGCGCCCGTGCGCGTGGCGCCTACCTCGCCCGATGGCGAGCAAGCGTATCACCTGTACGTGATGGCCGAGCTGATGAAGCTGGCCGAACAGAGCAAGAGTGGACCGGAAGTGGTGGACGCGGCGTTCATCACCCGGCAACTCGAGTTAGAGAAAGGACAAGACCATGTTCGAATTGAGACCGACGAATCCGACGCCCGATGAGTTCCTGGCGTCTCTGGCCCGCGACCCGATGAAGTTCATCAAAGTGTGCTGGCCGAAAATGAAGCTCTCCGAAAAGCAGCGTGAAGTGCTGCTTTCGCTGTGCGAGAACATCGAGACGTTTGTGCATGCGGCCAACAAGACCGGCAAGACTTGGATCGCGGCCGTGGCCATCTTGTGGTGGTTCGCCAGCCGCACGCCGGCGAGGGCCATCGTCTCGTCGTCCAGCGAATCTCAGCTCGTGTCGGTCTTGTGGAGCGCGCTGAAGCATCTGATCGCGACGTCGGCCTATCCTCTGCCGCTCAAGTTAACGCATTTGAAGATCGAGAAACGGAAGTTCGCCGACCGTGACGAAGTGGAGGCGCTGGACTACGTGATCGGCATTGTGCCCAACGCGCCGGAGAGCTTTCAGGGGCATCATCTCCCCAATGACCGCCCGCGAGTCCTGCTGGTGCTCGACGAGAGCTCGGGCATTCCCGATCAGCTATTCGAGGCAGCCGCTTCCTGGTTCCATCGCGCGTTGGTGATGGGGAACCCGCTGTCAAACACGGGTTTTTTCTGTCGTCTGTGCATGGGCGGCGACGTGCCGGACCCAGCGGGAACAGCCGAACTCCTCCGCAAGGTGATCCGCATCAGCGGAAAGGACTCTCCCAACGTGGCGATTGGCCTGCAGCGGCGCGCCGCCGGCCTAACTGGCCCATCCCCAATTCTGATCCCTGGCCATTGACCTACGACGAGTACGTACGCCGCGAGCAGGAATGGGACGATGCGCGGAAGGTGCCCCGCCTCTACGGGGACTTCTACTTCGGGCCCGAGACCATGCTGTTTCCGTACACATGGCTCGACGCTGCCATGGACCCCAAGCGGTGGAAGGAACTCAATCGCAAAAAGCGTTACGCCCAGGCAATGGGAGTGGACGTGGCCGCGGGCGGCGGAGACAAGACCTGCTGGGCCATCGCCGATGAGCACGGCGTGATGGACATCATCGTCAGGGACACGAGCGACACGATGGAAATCTGCGGCCTGACGACCTGGCTTATGAAGAAGTATAACATCCCCGCCGAGTGCGTCGCGATGGACGCCGGCGGACTAGGCAAGCCGATCACCGATCGCCTGAAGGAGCTGGGGTACGACGTACAACCTATTGGTTTCGGCGAGAGCGCCGACGCCAAAACATCGTACCGAAACCGCCGGGCTGAGATGTACGGGGAGTTCCGTGCGCTGCTCGACCCCAACCGGCCGAGAGGCCCATTCGCTTTGCCGCCGAATGCTCACCAGCTACGGCAACAGTTGGCGGTGCTGCCTTTGCAATATGACAGCGAAGAACGGCTCATCCTGCCGCCGAAAAGAGACTTGCGGCGTCAGTTAGGCCGCAGTACGGACGAGGCCGACGCGGTGGTCATGACTGCGCGAATGCTGCTTCATCCCGGAGAACCTCTCGTCTGGCCGGACGACGACTTTATCGCTATCGCTCCGGGCGAGCACATCGAGCCAATGACCAAGGCCGAGCGAGAGGAGCTAGACGAGACGGATCCGGGCCTTCGTGCCATCTATGATTACTACTGCAATAACCCCGATTTTGATTTTGACGATGACGACGACTGGGACCGCCGCTCAACGTGGCGTCGGTGGAGGTAACCATCGGAAGCCAACGAGCTGAAGAGCGGTCGCGTGAACGTCGTCCCCTGAATGCTCAGCGCCTGACCATTCGACGCGGCAACTCATGGATGTGGAACATGGACGGTCTCGGAGGGTGACGCATGCTTGCCTTCTTCGGGACGGGATCGTGGTAGTGTGTTGGATCCGACTGACAGCATCCTCGCGCGACACGTCCCGCCGCTGGCACGTTCACGCCGTTTCGATTCTCACGAAGGTCTGGCGGTTGCACTCGATCGCCGCTGCCTGGCGCGCGCGTTGCCACGATTGACAGCGCGCGGGGGGAGCCGTAGATTGGCCTGAAGACGGTTCACGGCGAATGACGATATGCGCCACGCCCCCGCGTGGCGAGGCTTACGCGAATCGTCGTAGTTGCGCGCGGCAAGGGGATTTCGGGCTCGAAAAACTGGCCCTCGACGAACAGGATCTTGACGATGCGATTCTTGTTGCCGCTCCGACTGGTCGCCGCCTTGGCTTTCGTTGTTGCGCTCGCCGAGTGCGGTTGGGCCCAATATCCGTACCAGCCGCCGACACAACGGCCGGCGGTCAGCCCTTACCTCAACCTCTTGCGGCGGGGCAACTCGACTGCTTTCAACTACTACACCTTGGTCCGTCCGCAAGTTCAGCAGCTCTCCGTAAACGCCCAGCAAAACGCTGCCATCTCCCAGCTCAACAGCCAGGTGCAGTCGCAATCCACGGGAGGCGGCGTCCCGCAGCAGGCCACCGGTCACGCGACCAGCTTCTTGAACTACTCGCATTACTTCCCCGGGATCCGCGGCGCTTCCGCGGGACGGCGTTAACGGCAGCCGTCGCGGCCTCTCTTGTGGACTAACGGACTGGCGTCTTTGTCCGTCCGTGCGCCCCGCGCTACGGTCGCGGCGTTTCTTGCTCGCCCCACCCACTCCGAGCCAACGTAGTCTGTGCTGTGAAGCACATGCGCTGCTTCGCGCGCGTTGCCGCGATGGCTGAAGAACTCGGCAAGTCTCGGAAAGTGGTCCGCACATGCCCGCCGATAGACACGTTAGATCAGGCAAGGTCGCGGTAACCGCGCTACGTCTACCCCCGGCAACCCCAACAGGCGCGACCCCACGCGATTCAACCCCCAGATGCCCCGTGATGCACGGCATGCATTGCCGGCTGCCGGGACCGCGGCGTGACTGGCCGGACGCCGGTTGCCGCCCCCAACAGCGTGATTGCGACTGGGGTCGTTGAATACACCACAGGAATCAGCCACATGTTTGCTACTGAGGGCCAACGAGCGCGACCGCTCTTGTCCACCGCAGTGGTCGGACTGGCGCTCCTGTGCGGCTGCGCGGTTCCCGGCGGGCACAAAACGGAACAGGACATCAAGCACGCTGACGTGCCGCGCGAGCTGCAAAAAGTCACGCTGCCGCCCTACGTGATCGAGCCGCCGGACATCCTGCTGATTAACGTCGTTCGCGCGGTGCCGCGGCCGCCTTACCACATCCAGACGTTGGACGTGATCTACGTGGAGGACGCCCTTCCACCGCCGCCTCCCGGCGAAATCGACGTCAACGCCAAGTTCCGCTTCACCGGCAACTACTCCGTCGAACCAGGTGGCACCATCGACCTGGGCGCCTTCTTCGGCCGAGTCCAGGTCGGTAGCCTGACTCTCGAAGAGGCCAAGCGCGCCGTCCAGCGCCATGTCGAGACGATTCAGCCCAAGACCGTCGTCCAGCGACTTAGCCTCGTGCAAATGGGCGCCGCGCAACAGCAGATCGCTGGAGAACACCTGGTTATCCAAGACGGCACCATTTCCCTGGGCACTTACGGCCGGGTGCACGTGACCGGAATGACCTTGGATCAGGCACGATTTGCCATCGAGGCCCAACTCTCGGCCTTTCTCGATCAGCCGCAGGTCTCCGTCGATGTCTTCGCCTACAACTG
>JBGQHD010000216.1:0-7508 GCA_041497795.1 Planctomycetia bacterium | reverse complement strand
GCGGCTGACCGTCATCAGGTTCGTGACCACGCACCAGGCGATCACCGGCCCGAACGTGAGCCACTGCCGGCCGCGGGCTCGGGCGGCCAGTCCCACGGCGACCACCGCCGCTACCGCCGAAATCTGGCTGGGATGGCCGAAGGCGGTGCCGAATCGCCAGGCGTCGTCCGCGGCTCCGGCGTGAAACACGAACAGCTCGTGCGGCGGGCGAATCCACTCCAGTTGCGTGCCGATGCCCAGCGCTCCGACGAGCAGCAAGGCCCAATTCAGCGCCAGGAAGACGCAGAGAAAGAAATACAGGTAGTCCAAGCGTCGCCGCATGGCGACGACCAGCACGACGGCCACCGCGAGCTGCACGCTGCGAAAGGCCGTCAGCACCGGCGAAGGCGCCAAGGCGGCGGAGAGGATGGCGATCAGAATGAACCCGCAATACCAAAACAGCGGCCCCTGGCGGAGAAGGCCCAGATCGGCGCGCCCCGCCACCACCAGCGCCGCCGCCAGCAGGCCCAAGACCACCCACGAGGCCGCCTGATACTTCACCTGCCAGTCGAAGCCGCCCTGCACCCATAGCTCTTCCGAGTGCCGCACGCGGAACGAAGCCAGCGTGGTGATGATGAACACCCAGACGGCGAGCGGCAGCCACAGGCCGGCTCGCTCCCGCGCGAGCAATGCCGGCGGGGAGGAGCGATTAGTCGAGAGATTAGCCGTGGGGGTGAAGGCGATGCTCATGCCGCGCCTCCTTCGGCCGCAGCCGAGGCGCGAGCAAAGCCGATCATCCGCCACGTGGAGGCCAGCGTGCAGCCGGCCAGCCAACCGTAGGCGATCCCCAGCACGCCGAGCGGGCCAACCGCCAGCCCGGCCACGGCCAGCGTGGCCAAGAGGCCCAACACGTTCGCCCGCAGGTTGACATCGGGGCGCTGGATGGCTTGCAATCCCACGTCGTCCGGCAGGGCGACGGCCGTCGCCAAGGCGGCCAGCGCCAACACGGCCAGCGTATGGCCATAGCCCTGAAACTGGCCGCCGTACACGAGGCTCATGGCCCTCTCGCCGCCGAGAAGCACGAGCAGGCAGAACGCGCTCATGGCCGCCGCCAGCCACCACGCGGCCGGCCGGGTGACGGCGCGCACCGCGCGCGGCCCGACCGCCGCGGCGCGGGCAGCTTGGGGAGTCAGCAGGCTTCCCGCGGCGATGACCAGCGGATTGGTGAGCAGCACGATCTGCAGGCAGGCCGACAACGCGCCGGCTTCGGCGCTGCCACGGGCAGCCGCAGCCAGCCAAGGCAGAAGCGCCGTGCTGGCGGCCAGCACGATCTGTCCGGCGAACACCCAGCGGCCGAATCGCCAAGTCTCGCCGCAGTCGGTCTGGAAGGAGCCCGGCGCCCGGCGGAACGTGTCGCGGCTCGCCAGAAGCCAGCCCATCGCAACCGCGGCGCACGCCACGCCGACGATCAGATACGCCCACTCGGCCGAGAGCACGCCCCAGCGCGCTGCAAGCAGCAATCCGCCGACGCACAGGACGGCAAACACGCTATCGACCAGCGTGGCCGCGCCGACCGACAAGTGGGCCAGCGCAACGCGGCGAGCGAACTCGCGCATCAGCGTGCCGGCGATTCCCAGGGCGATGGCCAGCACCACCCAGGCCATCTGCCGCTGGTTAGCCGCGAATAAGACCACTGCACCGAGGACCCCGCCGATCACGCACACCAGCGTCAGCAGCCCGTGTTGCAGCAGGGCGCTGGCCGCCCGCGCGGCCCGCCGTGCGCCCTGAAGACGGTTGCCAAACACCGTATACGGTGTGGTCACCAGCGCTTCTTGAGCACACACGATCAGGAGCAGCACGCTGAAGCCCAGGGCATACAGCCCCAGCTCCTCTTTGCCGCAGACCCGGCCGATGATCACGTTGGTCAAAAACCGCGCGGCACTGACCACTCCCTGATCGAGCAGGGCCAGCAAGATCAACACCGCGCCGGCGCCCAGCAGCCGCTTGCCCTGGGCCGGGACCGGCCGGGGGCAAGCCGCGGGGGCGGCATACGTCGGTGTGTTGACGGCGGTTGAGGTCATTTCGTCATTCCTTCGACATTCGTGCTTTGTCATTGGACATTACGATTACATCGCTCCTTTGCGCGACAGCACGGCGGGGAGCGTCCGCAGCAGCAGCGTCAGATCCAGCCACGGCGAGCGGCTGTCCACGTAGCGCAGGTCCATCCGCATCCATTCGTCGAAAGCCACAAGATTGCGGCCCGACACCTGCCAGATGCAGGTCAGGCCGGGCGTCACTTCCAGGCGGCGGCGCTGCCAACGCAGGCAGGCGGCCGATTCGTCGCAGGGCAGCGGCCGCGGCCCTACCAGCGACATCTCGCCGCGGAGCACGTTCCAGAGCTGCGGCAGCTCGTCGATGCTCGTGGCCCGCAGGAACCGGCCGATGAGTGTCAGCCGCGGATCGCGTTTCATCTTGAACGCCGGGCCGTCTTGCTCGCTGTGCTGCCGCAGGGCGTGCTTCTGGCCGTCGGCGCCGACGCGCATGGTGCGAAACTTGAACATGCGAAACGGCCGGCCGCCCAACCCATCGCGGTCTTGCGTGAAGAAGACCGGACCGCGCGACACGGCCTTGACGGCCAGCGCCGCCAACGCGAACAGCGGCGAGAGCAACAGGCACAGGGCCGCGGCCCCCGCGACATCCAGCGCCCGCTTCCACCACGGCAGCCGAGAGGCGAGCAGCCGTTCGGCGGACATCACGCCGGCAGCCGCGGACTTCGACCCGTTGCCGTGCAGCGCAGTTGCCAGGGTTGATCCATTGAGCGCGGCTTCGTTGAGCGCGGACCCATTGAGGACGGGTCCATTCAGCACGGTCTCCGGCGCGTGCCCGCGGCGGGCCGCTTCGTCCCGCGAGGATTGATCGTCGTCGGGCCACACCGGCCCGAAGGGATAGACGTACACCTCGCACCGCGGCAATTCGCGGTGGTGGGCGTACATGGCCAACACGTCTTCGGCGACCTTCCAGGCGCCGGCCGCCGGCGTGTCGGGCAGGAAGACCCCCAGCCGCCCGTCGGCCAGCAGGCCGACGTCGTCCGAAAGCCGCACGCGCTGCACGACGCGCCGCGCCAGGGTCGCCAGCGATCGGCCGACTTCCTCGCCCGCCGGCGGCCGCATGGCCAGCAGCGAGAACATCGAGCGGGCGCGGTCCGCGCGCATTCGCTCCTTCTTCAGCAGCCGCTGAAACTCCGGCGCGGACCGCACCTCGGGCGGCAAGCGTCGCCGCCTGCCGGCCAAGAGGCGGCTCAGCCAGGTTAGTTGAATCAGTGCTATGTGAATCGGCATGTCCGGCGATGTTGCAGGCAGGGAGCGGCACGTGCCACGGATTCGGCCGTGACCGCCAATGACTGGAAACGACGGTTCGGAAAAAGGCGCAACACGTGAAGGAACGCGAGCAACCGCCGATTACGGCAGGCGTCGGTCGAGCCAAGGCGGCAGGTGCTCCCGCGCTCCGGTGAGCACCACACCCAGCAGCCGCGCGCCGAGGGCTTCCAAGCGTTCCTTCACGAGTTGCGCGACGCGTGCCTGCGTGCGCTCCGCCTCGATGACCAGCAACACTCCATCGAGCAGGGCCGCCAAAGCGCAGCCCTGCTCCGATTGCCCGGCCGGCGGCAGGTCCACCAGCACGAGCCCGTACGACCCCCGCAGCGGCTGGAGCCGGGCCCAGAAGGCGTCCGCTTCGAAGGGGAGAAGCGAACCGGCTGCCCGCAGCAACCACACGTTGGAGTGCCCCGTGTGGTGAACCTGAGCATGGTGAACTTGCGCGTGCTGAGCGTGGTCGGGTGGAACGTGGTCGCTTTGACCCTCGTCCGCCAACCAGGAAATGTCGCGCGCCAGCTCGCTCCGGTCTGACGAAGGGAGTGCGCCTGGCCGCTGGCTCAGCAACGTGCTATCCGCGCCGCTTTCCACGACCAGGACGCCCTGGGGGAAAACGGCAGCGGCGGCGGCGGCCAATTGCCCGGTCGTGGCCGCGGCCGCCGGCGAGGGCAGGCAACTGGTGACGCCTACGACGACTGCCCGCTGCTCGTGAGCGCCGGGCCCATGCCCGTTTCCCTCGGGCGCGGGAAGCGAGTGGGCCCAGCGCGCCAGCCGCGCGGCCAGCGTAGCGAAGCCATCGTCGGTCGCGGCGCACGGGTCGTGCGGCGGGGGCTCGCGGAGTGGTACGTCGCTGGAGTGCCGGATCATCGCGCCGCCGTCTTGGCAGGGCCGGCGAGCGTCATGCTCCACGCGTCCTGCTTGGGGACCGACAGCAGCACCGGAAGATTAAGCAACCCTTCTACCTCTTCCGCGCTCTTGAGAGAGCCATCCAGATGCTCGGCGATCAGCGCGACGGCGATCGCCGCACTGACCGCCAGCACGCCCGCCAACGCCAGCAGCAAGCCCCGCTTGGGACTCACCGGCCGCGGGTCGATCGTGGCGGCCTGCGCCACGTTGACATTGGATATCTTCTGGGCTTTCAGCTCGTGGTCGATGCGGACCTGGTCCAAGTTGTCGCGGTGCTTGCGATAGCTGGAATCCAGCAGATCGACTTGCCGCTGCCGCCCGCTCAGGTGCATCTCCTGTTCGTTCGCCGCGCGCAGGCTGGCCAGCACGTCGTCGCGCTGCCGCTGCAGCGCTCCGGCTTGGGCCTTGAGCCCGTCCACGGCGGCCTTTTCCGTCCACAGGTCCACCTGCAGCTTCTGCTGCGCCGGATGGGTCGCCTGCCGGGTTTGCGTGCGCCGCGTGGGGTGCTGATCGAAGATCGCCTGGGCGTCCTTGACTTGCCGGCGGACGGCCTGCACGTCCGGATGATCCTCGCTGTACCGCGAAACGAGCTCCGCCTCGCGCAGACGCAGCACGTAGAGCTGCTCCTGCATCCGGTCGGCGGCCTCGTTGGGAAAGCCGGTCGTTTCCTCGGCCAGCGCCATTTGCGGCAGCTTGTCCAGCATTTTTTGGCAGATACCCACCTTGGCCTCCGAGGTGACGAGCTGCGTCGCCGTGCGGCGGATCTCGGTCTCCGTGTCAGCCAACTGCTGTTGCAGCAGCGTTCGCCGCCCCTCAATCGAGGTCACGCCGGCGGCGTTCTTCGCCGCGCGCAGCTCCTGGCTGGCTTTGTCCAGGCGTTCTCGTAGCGGCTGCTCTTGCGCCGCGAAGAACTCTTGGGAGCCCTCGATGCGGTGCACCCGCAGGTGCAAATCGCGGAAGGCCGCGACAAAGGTGTTGACGATGCGCTGGGCCAGCTCCGCCGAGGGGGCCTGGCTGCGCACGCTGACCACGCCCGAGGTCTTGGCCGACGAAATTTCGATCCAGCCATCCAGTTGCCGAATCGCGTCGGCGCGGGCCAGCGGATCTCCGCCATCGGTCACCGACGGGATGATCGCCGCCACGCCCACGACTTCTACCACCTGCTCGCGAAGCGTCTGGCTGGCCAAGAGATCCACCACCGAACTCATCTCGCTCTCACGCGAGTCGTTCATGGACAGCGTCTGTCCGGTCGTGGCGGTGGGATCCAGGCTGACCGACTCCCGGCCCACGTGCACAAATAGCCGGGCCTCCGACGAATACCGGCGAGGCGTCAAGAGAATCGCCGTCACGGCGATCCCGAGAACCACAGCGAACGTGAGAATCGCCTTGCCGTGGTGACGAAGCATCGCCACGGTGAAATGCCGTACCCCTCTCCGGGCGTGGCCGCGCGGACTCATAGGCTGTAAATATACGAAGAATAAACAAAATAAGTCGCAGTAATTTCGAACCGAAGCAACGGCCTGTCGGTGGGCGGATCCTAGCCCCGGCGATGAATGAGCCGTTGAGCTTGCGGTTGCGAACAGATTAGAAGTTATGGGTCGAGTAAGCAAGATACAAAGAATAGAAAATATGCGTTCTTTGATTTGATTGGGAATGTGGCGATTCGCCGGCGGCTGGACGTGATGGTCGTCCGTGGGCGGATCATTGCGGCGGCAGAACGCCGCATGAGCGCGTTGTGGCGAGTGGGGGGGGGCGTCAGCCCCCTGATAACGCCGAGTCGTGACGAGTCGCCGAGTAATCAGGGGGCTGACGCCCCCCGCTCGCCGAAGTCAGACCACTAGAGCGTGCTGAGCTTCGAGAAGTTCAGCGAAGCGCCTTGGAAGGGAAACACGCCGTAGATCCCCTTGGTGAAGAGCAGATCGATGTATTCGTCGATCACCTTCACCTCCGACTTGGGCACCAAGACCACGTCGGAGTCGGCTAGCCAAAGGTCATCGACATCGCGGCAATTGATGTAGCCGCTCACCAGCGGTCCGCGGACGTTGAGCCGCGTGGCCATCATCCGCCAGTCGGGTCCGCGTCGGAACACCACGATGTTGCACAGTTTCCCGGCGGCGGCGGTGGTAATGCCGCCCGCCAAGGCGATGCCCTGCATGACGGTGGTCGGCCCCTCGAGGGTGTACCGCCCGGGGGTCTGCACCTCGCCCAGCACGAACACAAAGCGGGGCGCTCGGGCGCGGAGCACCGGCTGGATGTCCAATCCCTCGACGATGAGGCTGAAGCGATGGTCGAGTTCCCGTTTGAGCTCTTCCAGCGTCAGCCCTTGCACGTGGACCGACCCCACCGCAGTCAGCCCGATGGAGCCGTCCGGCGTGACGCGCACCTCCTGAACCAGGCCGCCGGTGCCGTACCGCCGATCGACCGTGTCCAGCAGGTCTTGCAGGCGGATATTGAGCTGCAGCGGCGTGACCGTCACGGCAGGCTCGCGGTAGCCGGCCTTGGCAAAGGCCTTCTCCAGGTCCTGCCGAAGCTGCTCCACGGAACGCCGCGTGGCGCGCACCGTGCCCAAGAGCGGCAAGGCGATCGTGCCGTCGGGCTGGATTTCCAGGTCGCGGGTGATCTCCGGCTCCCGGCGCAGCTCGACGCGGATACGGTCGCCAACTTGCAGCTCGTAGGGCTTCGGCTGCTCCGCCCGCGTCCGCCGGAAGATCACGTCGAGCACGTCGTCCACGCGCAGGCGGTACTCGCCGACGTGCTGCATGCGCCCCGGCTCAACGTAGCTGCCTTGGCCGAAGAGGGTGTTGACTCCGTCGCCCGCGCTGGGCCAGTCCGGCGGCGAACGCTTGCCCGGATCGGACGAAGCAGGTTGGGGACAGCCCGCTCTCCACTGGCAGGGCAGCACGTATTGATCGGCGCGCGCGGGGGACGTGGGAACCGTATGCCGCGGCGCCACCGCCGCAATGTTCACGATCTCATGGGAGCCAGCGGCTGCCGCCGGCTGACCGCGATGGTCGCCGTCCTGCGGCTGCTCCCCGGCCGGCGATGGCCAACCTGCCAACAGCGCCCCGGTCAGCACCACGGCCACGACCGCGGCCAAAAACAGCCGCTTGGGCGCGCGTGCCACGTGCCCGAGGAGCCGACGGGCGGAAACGGACCTGGCCGATGAACGTCGGTCGCCCATGACTTTGCTCGTAGTTAGTTCCAAGGCAGCCACCAGAAGAGTCCGCGTCGAGCCGCGGCGGGCGCGGCCGC
>JBGQHD010000215.1:0-7511 GCA_041497795.1 Planctomycetia bacterium | reverse complement strand
TTCTTGATCGAGGCCAGAATCAGAGGCCGGCCGTCGTTGTCCAGGTCGTAGACCAGGCTGGTGCCGGCGGGAGCGACGGTGACGCGCTTCTGGTACTGGTCTTCCTGGCCACCGACCACCGCCTTCCACAGCTCACGGGCGAAGCTTTTGCCGTCCTGCGCGATCGCCTTCAAGCCGGGAAGCGACGAGTTAATCATCACCAAAGCGGGGCACGCGTCCCCGGGCTGAAGCTTGACGGCCGCGACCGTCGCCATGTACGTCCGAATGGACGGGGCATAAGCAGCGTAAAACGTCTGCCGGCCATCTCTCGAGTCGAATGCCCAGATCTGCTCATGGCTAATCACGACGATCTCCTCGTTGCCGTCGCCGTCCAGGTCGGCGACCAGAATCAACGGAGAGTAGAACACGCCGGTCACACGTTGGCGGATGCGAAAGTGCGGGCGGTCGAGACCGCGTTCAAAGCTCACCAAACGGACATCGCCACCGGCTGGGGCCGGCGGAGTCTGGCCGCTGGCGGTGGCAACGATCTGCACACCTGCGACGCCAGGCAGGAGCTTACCGACGCGGGTATGGCCCCCGAAGTTGTTCTCATCAAGCCAAAGGTGGTTGGCCTTGCCCGTTTGGCCGTTGACCAGGTAGGTGTCTACCTTCCCCGCCCGAGCAGTAGTCAGGAGGATGCCGCGGGAGCCGTCCCCAGCGAAATCCAGGATGTCGACAATGGTGGGGTTGAGAAAGTTGTCGAGTTTCCAGAGTAACCGACCCCGGTTGTCGCGGCAGGCGACCGAATCCGCGCTCAAGATCAAGAACTCGTCCCGGCCATCGCCCGTGACGTCGCGAACCACGATGGACTCCGAGGAAACGTGCGGCCCACCCAGGTCGAGCGACCAAGCCACGCCCGGTGCTTCCGCCAGGCCCCCTCGGAGAGTCGAGGCGCCGGACAGCTCCGCATCGTGTCGGTACATTGGCCAATCGCTGCCGGCCGGGAAAGGCTGGGCGAGCGGCTTTTCCTCAGCGTCGGCCAGAAGTCCGGCTGCCCCGCTGTAGAGAGCCGCTTGCACGAATTCACGCCGCGTGAGCGAAGGGTCGCGTAGGTCGGAACTGGTCATGTACTTCTCTTACTTCTCCACGAGGAGTTGCCACTTCCCGCACAGGGTTTCTTGGACGTGATGGACCTCACGGGCTGGGCGGCCTTTCGCGGATGAATGTTCTGGGAGTTGTTAGTGTCGCCTGCCTGAAAGCCGTGCTTCTCGGCGACGGTGGTTTCAGCTTGTCTTGGACAAGGGGGACTTGAGCAGCGCCTCGACCACGCGGGCGCCGCTGACCGGCGGATCGGTGAGCGTCTCGTCTCGACCGCTGTGGCGATATGTCAGGCGCGTGTGGTCCAGGCCCAACTGGCCGAGCAACGTGGCCTGCAGGCTAGGGCAGCTTACGGGACTCTCCACCGCCTGATAGCCAAATTCGTCCGTGGCGCCGTGAATGTAGCCACGCTTGAAGCCGCCGCCCGACAGCAGCAATGTGAAGCCATGACGGTTATGGTCGCGGCCCGTCCCGCCTTGGCTGATGGGCAGACGGCCGAATTCGCCGGACCAGATGACGATCGTGCTCTCCAGCAAGCCACGCTGCTTGAGGTCTTGGATCAGGGCCGCCGACGGTCGGTCCACCTTCGCGCACATTTGGGTCAGCCCTTGCTGGAGATTGTTGTGGTGGTCCCACGAGGCCGCCGGATTGAGCACCTGGACGAACCGCACGCCCGATTCCACCAGCCGTCGGGCCATCAGGCAGCGCGTGCCGTATTCCGCGGTCGTCGGGTCGTTCAAGCCGTAGAGCTTGCGGATCGACTCCGGCTCGCGCGAAAGGTCCAGCAACCGCTCGGCCCCAAGCTGCATCCGCGCGGCCAGCTCGTAGTTGCGAATGCGGGCTTCCAGGTCCGACTCGCGCGGATAGAGCTTGCGCCGCTCCTCGTTGAGCGCGGCCAGGGCCTCCAGCGTGGCCTGGCGGATGTCCGCAGGAACTGGCTCGTGCGGATGCAGATTGAGCACGGCGGCGCCGCGTGACTGGACTTCGGTGCCGCGATACAGGGCGGGCAGCCAGCCATTGTCCCACTGGGAGACGATGCCTTGCCCTTCGGGATCGCGGAGCACGACGAACGCCGGCAGGTTCTGGCCCTCGGTCCCCAGCGCATAGCTGACCCAGGCCCCCAGCGTCGGCCGGCCGGGGAAGATCTTGCCGCTCAGCAGACAGCGCATGGCCTGGGGATGGTTGTTGTTGTCGCTGAACGCCGAGCGGACCATGCATAAGTCATTGGCCACGTGGCCCAGGCAAGGCAGCAGCTCGCAGAAGTCCATGCCGCAGTCGCCGTGGCGGCGGAAGCGAAAGGGACTGGCCATCAACAGATTGGCATTGCTGCCAGGCTGAAACGATTCCACCGAGCCGGGGTGCTTTTGGCGGTCGCGCTTCTGAAGCTCCGGCTTGGGATCGAACAGGTCCACCTGACTGGGGCCGCCCCCTTGCAGCAGCAAGATCACGGCCTTCGCGCGGCCTGGCAAGTGGCCGGCGCGCGCACGCAAGTCGGCCCCGCTCGGCGTCGTCTCGCCATCCGCGGCCAGCAACCCTTCCGAGTGCAGCAAGTGCGCCAGGGCTATCGTGCCCAAGCCGAGGCTGGACTGGCCCAGAAACTGGCGGCGCGAAACGGAACTGCGCGAAACGGAACTGCGCGAAACGGAACTGCGCGAAACGAAACCGCGGTCATCGGCCGGGGGCCAGAGCAGGCTCATCGCTTGACCTCACTCCACATAGAGGAACTCGCTCGTATTCAAGAGGGTATGGCACAAGTGCGTGACGGCCAGGCGGCTCGCCTCGGCGGCCGAGCGGCCCGCCGCGCGGTAAGCAGCGCTCAGCCGCTCGAGAAGCCGGTAACAGATGGCCGTTTCGGCCGGCGTGGGCGAGCGGACGAGCGCCAACCGAAACGCCACGGTGATGGCCTGCTCGCCGGTCGTGCCGGCTGTCTGCTCCACGCGCTGGGCGAAGCGCCTCGCCTGCTCGGCGATGAAGGCGTCGTTCAACATCGTTAACGATTGCAGCGGCACCGCCGAGGCGTCGCGGTAAGGGCAGTTGTGGGCCACCAAGGGCTGGTCGAAGACTGTGAGCAGCGAAAGGTTGTACGAGCGGCGATAGACCAGATACAGGCTGCGCCGCCCACGCGCGGCCGGGCCTTCCTTTTCGTCAACCTCCACGAGCCCGTCGGGGCGGGCGCGCGTCAGCGCCGGCGATCCGCCCATGGTCGAGTTGAGCTGGCCGGCGACGGCCAGCAGCCCATCGCGAATCGCCTCCGCCTCCAGGCGGCGCAGCCGCATGCGGCTGAGCAGTCGGTTATCGGGGTCCGCCTCCGGAGACTTGGGCACCTCCAGCGCCGAGCCCCGATCTGCGAATCGTCGGTCCTCCGCTTCGGGCCGTGACGATTGCCGGTAGGCCGTGGACGTCATCAGCAGCTTCAGCAGCGGCTTGACGCGCCAACCGCGGCGAACGAATTCGCTGCTGAGCCATTCGAAAAGCTCGGGGTGAGTCGGCGCCTCGCCGCTGCGGCCGAAGTTATCGGGCGTGGGAACAAGCCCTCGACCAAACAGGTGCTGCCAGAGGCGGTTTACCATGACCCGCGCCAGGAGCGCCGAGGGGCGGGAGCCCGGCTCGGTCAGCCAACGCGCCAGGGCCAGTCGCCTGCCGCTGGTGGCCGTCGAACGAGCGCTGGCGGAGACCAGGGTCGAGTCGCCGTCGCAGAGGGCGCTCAAGAACCCGGGCGACACCTCGTCGCCGGGAGTTTCGTAATTGCCGCGTTTCAGCAGATAGGTGGGTGGCGGAGTTCCCACGTCGTAAAGCGCCTGGATCTTGCCAGGCACGCGGCAAGCGGCCCGGAGGACGGCGATCCGCGCGTTGAATCCCTCCGCTTCAGTGCGGTCCGCAGGGCTGAGGGCGGCGGCAACTTCTTCGCCCCGCACGCGCAGCGCTGCCTCGAACTTGGCGGCCAGGTATTTCTGGACTTCACTTCGTTTCGCCGCGGGCGTGTCGATGGCCGCCTGCGTGTCGGCACGGATTGGCTCCGGCAACGCCTGAAACCGGGCTTCGCGGAGGCGGGTTTCATACGGCCGGCGCAGCCGGGCGAGCTGCTCGTTCAGCTCCGCCACCTGGCGATCGACGTCTTGGTTGTGCCGCTCGATCTCGGCCAGTTCCGTGGGCGAGGCGTCCGGCAGTCCCCGGTCCCTGACTTCCGGCTTCCAGGGAAAGACCGGCCGCCAGTCGCGAGGGTTGTAGGCCGGCGTGAACAGGGCCATCCACTGGTAGTAGTCGCGCTGCGGGATCGGGTCGAACTTGTGGCTGTGGCACTGGGCACACCCCAGCGTCAATCCCAGCAGGCTGTTGCCGACAATGGCCACCGTATCGTGCAGCACGCCGAAGTGGTTCAGCGGGATGTCGCTTTCCGGCTCGTGGGTCTGGTCGCGCGCCGTCCGCAGGTATCCCGTGGCGATCAGCAGCCGCCGAATCTCGGGAGTGAAGTGCGGCGCGCCGCGCCAATCCACCAGCTCATCGCCTGCAAGCTGCTCGGTCACGAAGCGGTCGTAGGGCAGATCCTCATTGAACGCGGCAACGACGTAGTCCCGGTATCGCCACTTGCCCTCGCTCTGAATGATGTTGTTCATGTCCTGGTCGAAGCCGACCGTGTCGGTGTAGCCGGCCACGTCGAGCCAATGCCGTCCCCAGCGCTCGCCGAAGCGGGGCGACGCCAGCAGCCGATCGAGCAGTCGCTCGTAAGCGTCAGGCCGGCCGTCGGCCAGGAAGGCATCCAGTTCTTCGGGCGTGGGGGGCAAACCCAGCAGGTCGAGGTGAGCCCGCCGCAACAAGGTTGCCCGATCCGCATCCGCCGCAAGCGACAATCCTTTGGCCTCGAGCTTGGCAAGCAAGAAGCGATCAACGGGAGTGCGGGCCCGGACGCGGTTCGTCACGCTGGGCACGCGCGACACGATGAGCCGCCGAAAGGCCCAGTGTTGCCGGTCCTCCTGGCTGACGGCAGACGAGGCGGGGATTGTTTGCGCCGTGTCGGCTCCCGCATCGATCCAATCGCGGAGGATCTGAACCTGGCCGGCGGTCAGCTTCGTCTTCCCCGGCGGCATTTCTCCCTTGGACACTTTCGCAAACAGGGAGCTTCGCGCGGCGGCTCCTTTGACCAGCACCGGACCGTTGTCTCCTCCCTGCAACATCCCGACCGGGGAGCGCATATCGAGGCCCGCCTGCGGCTTGTCCCCCGAGTGGCACTTGAGGCAGTGTGCCGTCAGAATCGGCAACACGTCACGCTCAAAAATCGCCGCCGAGCCGGACTTGGCAACTTGGGCGCGAGCGGATGCCATCAGGAGGACAATCGCGAACACCGTCGCGGAGCGCAGCATCTGCGTTCGGAGGTCCCGCCCGCGCATGGTTGACCCCTTCTGAATGACTCTCGTTTGTTCTGCACGGCGCCAGATCGTGGATCACTGATCGACGGCTGCCACAGATTAGCCCTCTCACGCGAACCGCTGTCAAGAAGCGCATCGCAAACCCGTCGCTGGTGGTGGTTGTGTGGCGTCACGCGATGGTTGTCAGTGGGCTTGCTCGTCCTCGCCCTCGAAAGGAGGCATCGAGGACGAGGACGAATGACCCGAAGACTATCACGTGGCGGACCGTGAGTGTCCCTGGAGGAAGACCATGAGGACTGCCCGAGCGCGTTAGCGCCGCTCCTGTACGCTCGCGGGGCGATAACAGGGCGGCAGCGCCGATCGCGCGCAATCATGCACCGCCCGTTTACGCCACGGCAAGTCAACTCAAACCAGCTCTGCGATCGGCTTCGCGCCGTCCGGCAGCAGGTACTGCGGCCTGCCGGAAGCATCCGGAAATTGTGCGTCGAGATCGATGCCAAGGACGTGGAAGACTGTGGCCATCAGCTCCCTCGGAGTGATGGGAGCAGACTTGGGAACCTCGGCCCTAGCCGAAGATTCGCCGATCACCTGGCCCATCTTGAGGCCGCCACCCGCCAGGGCCAAGGTGCAGAGCGGTCCCCAGTGGTCGCGCCCGCCATGGCCGTTGATCCGTGGCGTGCGCCCGAACTCGCCGGTGATCACTAGCAGGATCTTCTCCGAGAGCCGACGTTGCGCCAGGTCTTCCAGGAACACTGCCAGGGCGTCATCCAGCGGGGGGCAGGCCTGCTCGAGCTGCCGAGCAATTGCTAGCGCGGCGGGATTGCCGGGGTCACCGTGCATGTCCCAGCCTTGAGGAGAGTTGGCGTAATTCATCGTGACGAAGCCGCAGCCCGCTTCGCACAGCCGCCGTGCCAGCAGAAGTTGTTCGCCCAGGCCCTTACCGTAGCGATCTCGTGTGCGCGGATCTTCGCGGTTGAGATCAAAGGCTTCTTTTGATCGGCCCAGGATGAGATCGAACGCCTGACTCTCAAAGGCATCCAGTCCAGCCATCCCGCCTGTGCGGTCAAGCCGGCGGTCGAGATGGTCCAGGGCCTTGAGGATTTGGCGGCGATCGCCAACCCGATCCAGGCCGACCGTCAAGTTCATGTTGTTGCGGGACTCTCCCCCCACGTCGAACGGCGCGTTGGCCACGCCCAGCCAGTGCGGTCCATCCGCATAAAGGCCGCTTAGCCGGACATACGTTGGCATGCCGGTTAGCGGATGATTAGCCCCGCGAACCTTTGCGGCAATCGAACCAAACGACGGCTTGATCGGTGGCATGCCCGCATCCGCCAGGGGATAGTCACTGCCGGTCATCACAAAGTGGGTTCCGCCACCATGACCCGAGTTGCCGTGTGCGAAGGACCGCACGAAAGAAAAACGCTGGGCCATCTGAGCTATTTTGGGGAACAGGCCGCCGATTTGAACGCCCGGCAGGGACGTCTTGACCGCGCCTACCGTGCTGCGGAACTCGACAGGCGCGTCCATCTTGGGGTCGAACGTCTCCACGTGGGTTGGCCCGCCACCCAGCCACAACCAGATCACCGACGTGTCCTTCGCCACCCGTCCCCGCGCAGCCGCCCGTGCCCGTGCACTCAGCAGGCCCGGCAGACTGAGACCTGTCAGCCCCAACGCACCGACTTTCAGGAGATTCCGTCGCGTGGTGCCTTCGCAGTCCCTGCCGAATGGCTTTCCCCAAATGCTCAACCGGTCCGCATCCCAAATGCGACATGGATGTCGCATTTGACCTGCTGGACCATCATCGGATGTGTGAAGATGGGAAAGATCGCAAAGCTGGCGAATCGTCTGGCTGGACGCGTGAGCCGCTGGGCGCGGCGGCCGACCCAGCGGTGCCCATCTTGGGCGCCACGGACGACAAAAACGCCACTTTCTGGTCCCAGGATCGCTTCGGAGAGCCCCACAGGTCTCCAAAATGGGAATCGGTGGCTGGGCATCTGTAGCCCGAGGGGCCTGGATACATGCCCCGGCCTCGGCTCCCAGCGTGGCCGCTGGCCAGCAGTTGCTCAGCGG
>JBGQHD010000214.1:0-7514 GCA_041497795.1 Planctomycetia bacterium | reverse complement strand
CGGGATGTTCAAAACCAGAAGGCTTGCCTGACCGCCATCACGCCACCGTGGGGCTCGTCCGGGCAAGCCCCACGGTGGCCGTTCGCGCGCCATCTGTGCCAGGAAGTTTAGTCACACACGCTTCGGCGGGCCTTGGCCATCGACGAGCAGTCTTACGGACCCGATCACCCCAACGTCGCCAGAGACCTCAACAACTTGGCGCAGTTGCTCAAGGCCACGAACCGGCTGGCGGAGGCGGAGCCGCTGATGCGGCGGCACGTCGTCATCTTCCGCAAGTTTGGCCAGGCCACCGGCTACGAACACCCGCACATGCGGACCGCGACCGAGAACTACCGGCAGCTCCTCGAAGCCCTGGGGTTAAGCGAACACCAGATCGCCGCGAGGTTGCAGGAAATCCTGGGCAACACCGCGGAGGCTTGAAGGCGATCGCTGAGCGCAGCCCAACCGCTGCGACCGTGCCGCACGACGGCAATAAGGACGAGGATTTGATAACTTCCCAGACTGGACGGCCCCACCGAGCTTGCTCATTGGAGTCTTTCATCGCCACTTTGGGAAGTCATGATGGGCGTGGAGCGCCGCCCACGCCCTTCACATCCATGCTCAGAGCGTGCCACCCTACCGGGCGCACCGCTACTTTACCGCCTTCACCGTTTCCACCTTCAGCAGCGTGTAAGGGTAGATCGTCGTGGCGTAGATCGTGCCGTCGCGGGCGACGATCATGCCCATGATCACGTGCAGCGGCGTCAGCGTGCCGTCGGGCAGGGTGTGGTAGCCGTGGATCGGCCGGGCGCTGCCGTCGGGGTTCTTGGCGGGAGGGGCCTTGAAGTTGAAGAAGTCGGGGTTCTTGACCGTAAACACGCCCAGGTCGGCCATGCCGCCGGTCGCCGGGTCGTGGCGCACCAAGTGGTGCAGGTAGCCGTCGCCGAACTTGGTTTTGTTGTCGATGCGCACGGCCGAGTAAATGCGGCCGTCGGGGCCGAGGCAGATCGAGCCGCGCGAGTCGGGGTGCTCGCCCTGGATGCGGTTGCCCAGGTTCGTGGCGACGACGGGCCGCCCCGCGGCGCCCGTCAGGTCCACGCGGAACATCCGCAGGTCGTCCAGCAATTGCAGGTAAGCGGTCTTGCCGTCGGGCGTGATCCGCCAGTCGGGATGCACGCGCTCGGCGCCCAGGTACTTGGCCAGCGGCTGGCCCTCGACCAGCAGCGGATCGACGGTCACCTTGTCCGTCTTGGGATCGTAGCGGGCGATCTGGTAGTCCTTCGTGATCGCCGTGCCCCGGCCCTGGGCGTCGATCAGCGTGTTGGGCTGGTTGCGGAGGATCGGGCCTAGCTCGCGGTACTTCTTGGTCTTCATGTCATACAGCACCCAGTGCTGCTCTTCGCAGGTGATGACGTAGATCAGGCCGCGCGATTCGTCGGCGGTGACGTCGATCACGCCCTGGCCTTCCTTTTTGCCGGCGGCGATCTGCTGGTCCGTCAACGGCATGGGCATGCCGAGGCTCTCGGCCTTGTCGGTCGCCGGGTCGTAGACCATCACGTACCCACCGCGATAGGTCGGGATCTTTTCGCCCCGCTTCAGTGCCGCGTTCTCCGCCGCCGTGGGGTAGCCCTGCTTGGAGCCGACGTAAATCTTGCCCGAGGGGCCGACGAAGTTCCGCGTGTGGAGCTTCGACTGGGCGGCGTAGCCCGTGGGCGTCAGCGGCAGGCCGACGAGCTTGTGCGTGTCGAGCACGATCCGCATCTTCTCGGTGGCCGGATCGAACTCGACCAGGTACGAGTTCCGCCCGTAGGCGGCAGTGCCGACGTAAATCTTGCCGTTGCGGCCTTCGCAGAGAGAGAAATAGCCGGACTCCTCGGTCGTCGTGTCAGGCGGAATGTGGAAGGCTTTGGCCTGGACGTAGGGGAACGGCGCGGTCGCCGCTTTCTTTTCCGCTGGCCGGCCCTCGGCGGCAAGAGTCGAAAGCAGGGCAACCGCGGACAGTATGGGAATTACCGACTTAATGCGTTGCATTTCATCTCCTTGTTTGCGGCGATAGCCGG
This sequence comes from Planctomycetia bacterium, assembly GCA_041497795.1. GTDB lineage: Bacteria > Planctomycetota > Planctomycetia > Pirellulales > S012-138 > JBGQHD01. The sequence goes on along the minus strand of JBGQHD010000214.1, from coordinate 5,475 downwards.
CAGGTCTTTCAGCGGAATTCCAGAGCCGGCAAATCGATCGAAGGCCGCCAACTTCTTGCCGCCTCCATGTCTTCCTCGGCTTTGAGCACCCACTGAGCGGTGTGACGCTTCATACAAGACCTTGCCCTTCTCCATCACCTCGCGGAGAAACCAGTCGGGATCGTCTTCCCGCAAGCCCCGCTCGATCTGCTTGGGAGTGCGGACGATCAGGTCCAGCGAAAACGGCCGCTCGAATGCCAGGTCGATGCGGACAGACGCAGCAATCGCGTTGCTCGTGGGCATGATCACCAGCAAATCGACGTCGCTCTCCTCGTGCGGCGTGCCGTAAGCGTAGGAGCCGAAGAGGACAATCGTCTCCGAGCGGAATCGCTCGGCGATCTGGCGCGCGAAGCGTCTGATCGCCGACAAGGGGATGTCCGGCGACGGATAACGATAGGGCTGGACGTAGCGGCGGGATGCGCGCGATTGCTTGGCCATGACACACAAGTATAGCGGCTCGGGGGGCGATCGTGGGGCACGTTTGAAAACGTGCCCGAGCGGGCGGACGGGCACGTTTTGAAACGTGCCCCACGTTCGTCTAGCTAGGCGGGTTCCACGAATGCGAAGCCCAGTGCGCCGTAGGCGATCGACGAGTCTGCGCGGCCGGGAATGTGGCAAAACACGATTCGCGTCGTGGCACGGCGCGAGATAGATTGACTCCCGCGCTTCGAGGCAGCGGCGCTGAAACTGCGCGATGGCCGGGGTCGCCCCCCGTGGCCGCGTCTCTCCGAGACGCGAGCGCGAGTCTCGGAGAGACTCGCCCACGTGGCGCACGCGGCTCGCGTGCCAGTCAACGGACACGCGAGCCGCGTGTCCCACGAGCCGACCAGCCGCGACGGAACGTGAACGCCAGGGGTGCCGCGGCGGATCAAAACTGGAAATCCAGGAACTTAGTGCCCAACACAGCGCGAGTCCATCCGGTGGGACAAGTCCGTAGGGTGGGACCAGCTCGCGCCAGCGAGCGCCGGCCCACCAACGAGGAACGCGCGATTCGAGAGCGACCAATCCGCATTGGCCCGCCCGGCGCCCGTGTGGCTGGGGCTGGAGCAAAGCGCAAGCCCCAGCGGAACTGCCAAACGACCTCGGCTCGTTGAAGAACCTGCGTCGCACGACCCATTCCACGCGGAACGGGGAGCAATGTGTGCCACTGGCTCTGCCAGTGCAGGAGCTGCGAGAGATGCCGGACCCAAGGACATCGGTTATCCAAGTCGTGCTGCCGCTCGTGGTCCAACGGAACCGAAAGAGCACTGGCGGGCCAATGGCACACACCATTGCCAGTGCCACCAGTGCCACCCCGTCGCGAGTCCACACGTCCCAGGCGCCGGCCTCGACGCGGAAGCTCTGAGCCTGATAAGGCGAGACAATCGCCAAGCGATTTGATAGACTGCCGGAGCGATGAACGACCAACAAGGAAGAACAACGGGTGACGGGATGGTGATCAAGAGCGGTGCGCCTTCGACGAATGGTCATGCTACAAGAGTGAGGCACTGGTGTGGGCAATGGAGCAAGGGAGGCCCATCGTGGAATCTGTACTGCGGCGACGCGACCAAAGTCCTTGCTGCGCTCGATCCTGACAGATACGCGTGTGCGATCACGTCGCCTCCCTACTTTTGGCAACGGGATTACAAAGTGTCCGGGCAGATAGGCCTTGAAAAGACCATCGACGAATACGTCAAGGCAGTCTGCGATGTAATGGACGGGGTAAACCGGGTTCTTTCCCCAAGAGGGGTGCTTTTTCTCAACTTGGGCGACACTTACTACTCAGGCAAGGGCAAACCTCAGGGTACCGATCGCAAGCACAATGGTCGGCGAATGAGCGCTTTGCGGGCAGTAGACGCCAGCGGTCTGGGAAAGCCAAAGAAGACCTTGCTCGGAATGCCTTGGAGGGTTGCTCTTGGAATGATTGACCGAGGTTGGATACTTCGGGCGCCGATCATCTGGCGAAGAGAGAACGCAATCCCAGAACCCAATGCCGTTGACCGGCCATGGAGAACCTACGAGAACGTCTTCCTGTTTAGCAAGCGCCGCTCCTACCACTTCAATCGAACAGCGCTCGAGGAGGCGATGATCGAAGACGTATGGACGCTGGAAGCTCGATCGCGGGCAGGGGGTGCTCACCCCGCTGTTTTCCCCCGTGAACTGGTACGCCGCTGTCTCCAAATAGGCAATCCGCAGCTTGGTCCGGTGATAGACCCATTTGCAGGCAGCGCAACGGTCGTTCGCGTCGCTCTGGAGATGGGCGCCAACGCAGATGGAATCGATCTAAGTCCAGCATACTGCCGGGCCTCGGCGGCATCCTTGCAAAAGCGATAGTGACGTTCATTCATTTGCTTGCAGGCCGCCGCCGCTTCGGGCGGCCAACGGATTCGCCTTCGTGAGCGGTGAGGAGACCGGATATGATGTTCGCTCGCTCGACCCGTGCGTACTTATCGTTCGTCGCCTTGGTCGCTGCCTTTAAGTACGCGAATACGGTTTGAGCATCCTCTGGCACTGTGGATTCTTCCGGTACCTTCCTGCCCTTGAATAGCGCGTCGACTTCTGAGTAGAACGCTTCCAGCCTCGGACCAACAATGGCGGGGCTGAGTTTTACCTTCTTGGCGACCAATCCAGTATGAAGCTCCACGAGCAGCGTGAATAAATCCGTTTGCTTCCAGACTCTGCATCTTTCGGGGAAATTGCAGCTTTCAACAAAGTCAAAGACGCGGTCCAAAGCTACTCGAATCGCGTCCATGTGCCCAAACTCTTCGTTGTATCTTTCGAGGTACTCCTTGTTGCGTTCGTCCCGTTTGTAGTATCCGGAAAGCAGCGTCGTTACCAAGATGACGCAAAAGTTGACGTCCAGCATCCGCTTCCGGTATCCCCCCGGGAAAACCTTATGCCGCTCAAAAAACGGGTCGCGCGACAGCTGTTCACAGAATTGTTTGTACGCACCGCTGAACATTGCATTGAGAATCTCCATCGTCTTGAGGGCGTAATCAGTAGAATTGATTCGACGGAAAATCTCCTTCACCACATCAAGAGACGCCGTGCCCAAGTCGCGCACGGCTACAACATAATCCAAGAACGCTGTCTTCGTCTCTTCGTCTAGGTCGGCATATCGCGGAATAGTCTTGTACAGAAGGTCGTCCGAGTGCTCGACATACGCGATGACCGTCGAAAGGCGCTGCTGACCGTCCACGAGAACTTTTTGTCTGCGAGTGGAGCGATCCTCTCGCTTGCCCTCTGCAACAAATACCTCCGGAAACGGATACCCCTTCAAGATCGTATCGATGAAGTTTTCCTTGTCCGCGTTATTCCAAACCTGTCGCCGTTGGAAAAGCGGCCTGATGATGAGCCGCTTGTCGGCCACATCATCGATTAGGTCGCCGATCCGGCGTGTGCTTGGCAGATTGTTGCTCATAAGCTTGCTCGCGCTAGGCTGTTCCTACAATCGAGGACGTGGATCGCTTGGTATGCCTCAAGCCGATCCCAGCTTCGGTATAATCGTGCACCGACTGATCGCAGCCCGTTAAACCGGCTAAGTCCCAGTGTGTCTTCAAACTCGACCCATTCGAGAGCTTCTTTAAACTCGCGTCGAGGTGGCAAGCGACGTGGCCAAAGCCATCCCTTAAATAGCTCCTTGAGAAAGATGCGGTATCTCTTGGTCTCTGACCAAGACGTGTGAGTTCGCCAGTGCTCGAAGACAAGGTCCCAATAGGCGTCAAATGTGGCTCGGGAGACAATGGCAAGGTCCACGTCGGAGGCGTCGGTAAACGCCGCGTATCGTTTTGTCGGCTTGAGACTAAACCCTGTTCGGCAAGAACCAACAACTACCACTTCCGATGGATGGAGCTTGAAATGGGCCGCCACCTCATTTCTTAACTCGTAATAGGCGACGTCATTGATCCCGGCGGACACGCCAGTCGTGATGTGCTTGCGAATCACGCCAAGCGTGTCCATCTTGTGTAAGTCGGCCTGGAAGTCTGCGACTCTGCGCTGGTGCTCTGCCACGTCCATATATCGCGCACCCCGAGACCAAGGAACGACGCGTGTGCGAACTTGCTGATGGTAATGGTTGGCACTCTGGGTGGCAAGAACGTGGTTAAGCGGCCCCTGCATCCGTCGCGCGGAAGATGAGCGTCGGTAGTCGCGCGCTCCCCACCATCTAGCGCGAATCCGTTTCCTGCCATCCGAAAAGCCGCGTCGCGCAATGACCATGACACGTCGTGACCCTGGGGTTTTAATCCCAGACTTCACGCCACGATCTCCCTCACCACGCGCCCATGCACGTCCGTCAGCCGGAAGTCCCGGCCCGCGTGGCGGAAGGTCAGGCGTTCGTGGTCCAGCCCCAGCAGGTGCAGGATCGTGGCTTGCAGATCGTGGACGTGGACGAGGTTTTCGACGACGTGGAAGCCCAGGTCGTCGGTGCGGCCGTGGGTCAAGCCGGGCCGGATGCCGCCGCCGGAGAGCCACATCGTGTAGGCTTGCGGGTGGTGGTCGCGGCCCAGGCTGCGGCCCAGGGCGGTGTTGGTCTCGACCATCGGCGTGCGGCCGAATTCGCCGCCCCAGATGACGAGCGTTTCATCGAGCAAGCCGCGCTGCTTGAGGTCGCTGACCAGGGCCGCGGCGGCCTGGTCGGTCGCGCCGCAGTTGGTCTTCAGGTTGCCGGCCACGTCGCTGTGGGCGTCCCAGCCTTCGTGGTAGATGTTGATGAACCGTACGCCGCGCTCGACCATCCGCCGGGCCAGCAGGCACGCCCGCGCGAACGACGGCTTCTCCGGGTCGCAGCCGTACAGGGCCAGCGTCTCGCGGCTCTCGCCCCGCAGGTTCATCAGCTCCGGCGCGGAGGTTTGCAGCCGATAGGCCATTTCGTACGAGGCGATGCGCGTGCCGATCTCGCCGTCGCCGATGGCCGCGAGCCGCTGGCGGTTCAGCTCGCCCACGACGTCCAGCGTGTCGCGCTGCAGCCGGGCGTCGATGCCGGCGGGGCTGGAGACGTTGAGGATCGGATCGCCCTGGTTCCGCAGCCGCACGCCGGTGTAGACGGTGGGCAGGAATCCGCTGGACCAGTTGGCCGCCCCGCCGCTGATGCCGGCGCCGGTGGACATGACGACGAACGCCGGCAGGTCGCTCGTTTCGGCCCCCAGCCCATAGGTGACCCACGAGCCGATGCTCGGCCGCCCCGGCTGCGAGAAGCCCGTGTTGAGGAAAATCTGCGCCGGGGCATGGTTGAACTGGTCGGTGCGGACCGAGCGGACGATGCAAATATCATCCACCACGCGGGCCAGGTGCGGCAGCATCTCGGACAGCTCAGCCCCGCATTGGCCGTGCTTGGCGAAGCGGAACCGCGGCCCCAGCACGGCCGCGTCGGGGCGGATGAAGGCGTAGCGCTGCCCACCGACGACCTCCGGCGGGATCGGCTTGCCCTCGTAGGCCGTGAGCTTGGGCTTGTAATCG
>JBGQHD010000213.1:0-7522 GCA_041497795.1 Planctomycetia bacterium | reverse complement strand
CGCCATGGCCATGTTGCTGCTGTGGTACGTGCCGTATTCCCGGTCGCGCGCTCAGCGGGTCGCTCAGGTCGCCCTGTTGGCGGACCAGGAGCCAGATGGCGTGCGGATGATCGTGGCTGACCTGGCCGCGGACAAGTCGCTCGGCGGTTACATCGAGAGCCAGTTGCTGGGCCAGCTTGCCCGCGCTGAGCAAGAGTCGCCACTGCCGGTAAAGCGTTTGCGACGGTTGCGGCTAGCGTTGCTCCCATTTCCGTCGGGCAAGGCGAATGTGCAGGCCGTGTTCGACGATTTGAAAGCCATCGACGACTTGCGCGAGCTGGGCCTGGCCAGTGCGCTGTTGGAGACGTTTGTCGAACCCGGACTTCGCCAACCCCATTGTCTCCAGCTCTGGGACATCGTTGGCCGCCCTGAAACGCCCTCGGCGGACCGCTTGAAGTACGCCTGCCTTTTGGCCACGCTCGATGCCGAGCATCCTCGCTGGCAGGAGCACGCCGCGGCAGTGACGGACGCGTTAGTCTCCAGTCCGCTGCACACGTCGGGCGATGCCGTGGGGTTGCTGAAGCCCGTCGCCGACCGCTTGGAGGCGCCACTGCGGGCGGTGTTTGCCGAATCGGCGCAAAGACCGACTCCTAGCCAGTTTGCGGCTGAGGCCCTGGCGACCTATTATTTGCAGGAAGCCGCCGATCGCCCCAACCGCGTCGGCGACGCCGTCGATCTGTTGTTGCGCGGCACGCCGGCGCAACAGATCGCCATCCTGGACCGCATCCCGCCCGATCTCGTCGCTGCCGTGTGTGGCACTCTCGAACAACGCCTTGCTGACGCCGGCGCCGAACCGACCGCGCAGGCCGGCGGCGCCGCGGCATTGTTGCAATTGCAGCCGGCGAAGTGGGATTGGTCCCGGCTTCGCCACAGCGCTCACCCCGACGTGCGGACCTTGCTGATTCACCGCATTCCGCAGCTTCGGATTCCCGCGCGCGTGCTTTCCGAGCGGCTGGTCGCGGAGTCTGACGGCTCGATTCGACAGGCGATTCTTCTGGCGCTAGGCCGCTACCCGCGAACCGATCTCGGTTCAGCCGATGTCGAGAGACTCTCGCGCTTCGTCAATGCGAAGGATGCCGGCGAAAGCTCGGCCGCCGAATGGGCGCTCGGGTCGCTCCACGAGCCGCAGCGCGCGACGACGGAACCGACCAGCCCATCCGCCTCGCAAAGCGGCTGGTGGAAAAACAAGAACGGGCATCGGATGGTCGCCGTCGCTTCCCAGCCGAAGGGAAAGGCGTTCTGGATGGGGGCGTTGGAGCATGAAAAGGGCTATGCTGCCGCCGACGAGCCGCGATACCTCGCCCGCATCTGTCGCCCGTACGCGATCTCGGCCACCGAAACAACCGTCGCCCAGATGGAACGGTTCATGAAGGGCTATCGCCAGAGACACGACGCTGACCGCAAGTCGGCGGACAAGACGCGAGCCAGCGACGCCGACCAGCAATCCGAGCCAGCGAGCTTCGTGCCGCTGCTCCATGCCCTGGCGTACTGCAACTGGCTGAGCAAGCAGGACGGGATTCCGCAGGATCACTGGTGCTATGATCAGGCCAAGTTGGACGATCTCTTCAACGACAAGTCCAACGACACGACGTTCGCTCCGATCGAGTCCGAAGATATCGCCATGAAGGCTGACATTTCCAAGACCGGCTATCGTCTGCCGACGGAAATCGAATGGGAATACGCCTGCCGTGCCGGAGTGGAGTCGTCGCGGTTCTTCGGCGACTCGCCCGAGCTGCTCGGCAGCTATGCCCACCATCGTAACAATTCACCGACTAATACGCTGTCTCCCGTCGGGCGCCATATGCCCAACGCCTGGGGCCTGTTCGACACGCTGGGGAACGTCGCCGAATGGTGCTACGGAGAGGGTCGCAAGACGGGCGCGACCAATCACGGCGCCCCGCGTTGCGGCCTTCGCGGCGGGTCCGTCAATGACGAAAGTGTGGTAGTTCGGAGTTCCTACCGTATACTTGTCCCGGTGAACGCGGCGCAGCGCGACATCGGATTTCGCGTCGCCCGCACGCTGCACGGAGAATGACATGCTCGGCCCACGCTCCGCTTGCCGTTTCGCTGGTCTGGTCTTGGCGGTGGTGTTCGTTTGCGCGCCCAATGGTCCCGGCTCCGCGGCCCCGCCCTGCGAGGGGAAGCGCCAGTGCTACCCCGGCGACTGGATCGAGCGGGCCGACAAGGCGTACTATTACCGCCGGTATTACTTCAAATCCAGCGCCACGGACACGGATTACAAGTACCATTACGTCGTCTACTATCCCAAGGAAGACTGGATGTACTACTACGACCCGGTAGCGCGCACGTATTGGTGCCGTGCCTACCGCGACGTCAGCGACAAGGATGGCAAGCTGTGGGTCGTGCTTCCGCGAGGCAAGGTCCGCAAGGCGCTGCTGGGGGAGGTTCCCACCACGGCGTGGGACCGCCCGCGAGAAATCCCGCTCGTGCCGGGCAGCCTCGCCACGGGCAACCCCGCCGACGAAGCGGACATGCTCGTACCGCCGCCGCCGCCGGGCAAGGATTCAGCGAAAGCGTCCGTTTCCTCACGATAAAACCATCCGACCGAGAACCTTCGCGAGATTGCCATGCGCTCCCTCCACCCAGTTCGGGTCTTAGCGGTCATCCTTGCCGCCTGGCTCGCCTACGCGCCGTCCAGCTCCAAAGGCCAGGCGCCGGACCCCAAGGACCTTCCGGCGGCGGAGAAGCGGCCGGAGCCGGCCAAGGCCGCGAAAGGGCCTGACGGGCCGGGTGCCAAGGGGCCTGCCGAGAAGCTACCGCCGCCTTTGGAGAAGCAGCCGCCGGGCGAATCGCCCCAGTTGCTGGCTCAGGAAGTGCAGCGAATCTTCGCGACCTCCTGCTACCGGTGCCACGGCGAGACGCAAGTCGTCCCCGGCTTCGCGATCCTGGACAAGAAGACCTGGAAAGAGAACTACGTCCGCGGCAGGCCCGAGGATTCGGAATTCTGGAAGCGGCTCAGTTCCTCCGATCCGGGGTACCGTATGCCGCCCGATGGCGCAGGGCCCAGGCCCCAGGAGCTGGACACTGTGCGGCAGTGGATCGCCAAGAGTGCTCCGGATTTCAGCACCGGCGGGTTCGGCCCGCGAAAACCGGTCTTTGAGGTCGATGTGCTCAATCGCATCCTCGAGGACCTGGCGCGGACGCCGTTGGCCGACCGGGCCAACATCCGCTACATCTCGCTGGCACACCTGCACAACAACCCGGCCATTTCCAACGAGTCGCTCAGCCTGTATCGCGCCGCGTTGGCGAAGTTGCTCAACTCGCTGTCCAGCGCCGACGTGCTCTACTTGCCAGAACCGATCGACGATCTGGGCGAGCCGATCCCGCGCGATCGCTTCGACCGGCCGATCAAGGTCCGCCCGGCGTTCGCCACGGTCTATCGCATCGACTTGACCTTCTTCCAATGGGGCAAACCGAAAGACAGCGAAGCGGCCACGAAGCCCTTCAAGTCTTCCTGGTACGAGCCCCGCAAGAGCGACACCACCTCCCCGGCCAGTCTGTGGGACGCTCTGGTGCGGCGGTACCCCTACGGGTTCAAGCGCGGGCCGGCCGCGAAGCTGGTGGACGCGGTGTTCGCGGCGGGCGGCGGGGCCGACGGCTTTCCGTACATCCGCCTGGATTGGTTCGTGGCCGCCGCCTCGTCGCCGAAGAACTACTATCTGCTGACGAAGATGCCGCGGAAGTTCGACGAGTTCCAAGAGCGGCTCGGCATGAACTATGCCGAAGCGCTGGCCACGACGCTGGCCGCCAAGGAGGGGAGTCCGAAGCTGCCCGTTCGCCGCGCCGCGTTCTCCGGCAGCGGAATCACCATCCACAACCGGGTCGTGGATCGGGTCGCGCTTTCCGCCAAGGATCGAGCGGTCATCACGTTTGACTTTAACAGCAGCTCGGGGGCCGCCAACGTGTATCGCTTTCCGCTGGGCCCCAAGCACGCGGACATCGCCCGGCCTTTTGATCACGCTGGGGGCGAGGTGATCTATCGCCTACGAAATGGCCTGCACGGCTACCTCTTGTTCAACAAGCAGAACGACGTGCTCGAAGACGGGCCGCAGGAAGTGGTCTTCGACCGCAACGCCTTCTCCGGCTCGCCGACGGTCAAGAACGGCGTCTCGTGCATGGGCTGCCACCGCGCGGGCTTCATCACGCCGGTCATCGACGTGGTCCGCAGGAGTGTCTTCGAGAAAGTGGGGCGCGAGTTCGACCAGGTGTCCACGCTGTACGAGGACGTGAGAGTGATGAACGACCTGATCGAGCAGGACAACAAAGAGTATTTGGCGGTCTTGGGTGAGGTCTGTCAGCCCTACGCTCTGCCAGGCATGCCTCCGGGCTGGTACTTGGCTCGCGATCCGGTGACCACGCTCGTCAGTTGGTATCTGCGGCCGCTGGACATCAGCGACGTGGCCAGCGAGCTGTTCACCAATCTGGAAGGGCGAGACATCGTGAAGAACGCCGCGCTGTTGAGATTGGGCCTGGGACCGCTGGTGCCCTACGAGTTGCCCGGCCCACCGGGAGCTGGAAGGCGCGAAATCCGCGGCACCATTCACCGGGCCGCTTGGGAAGACTGGGACGGCGCGCAACGCCAGTCGTCGATCTTTCAACTGACGGGTCAGGAACTCGGCCTGGGACAAAGCCTCTATCCCACGGAGTGATCGGGGCATGTAGTAGGCACACTCCGTGTGCCGTCTCTTTGACGGCACGCGGAGCGTGCCTGCTACACTGGCCGGGCGGCGCCACAACGGATGCGGACACGAACCAACAGGAGATGCTTATGAGTTCCATCACGCACTGGCGTCATCGCTTCGTTCTGGGGGCATGCGTCCTGGCGCTGGTCGCGGCGCCGCGCGTGTCGCGGGCGGCCAGCATCGAGGAGGCGGTGAGCGTCTTGCTGGCCAAGCTGGAGCCGGGTGAGTATTACCTCAGCAAGGTGGAGACCCTGAACGAGGCGGCGAAGACCCAAGCGCCGGCGGTTGAGTCACTGGTCAAGCAGTTTCTCATGGCATCGACTCGCGACCTGGCGCCCGAGCTGGCGACGGTCGGCGCCGCGCAACGCAAGCGGCTCAAATTGGTGGGGGACGCGACGAAGGCGGGGGTCAAGGTGCTGGAGCTGACCGTTTCGGCTGCGGGCAAGGACGCGTTCATTCGCTCGAATTTCGGCGACTCCATCCATTACTTTGCGCCGGTCGGCGTGGCGCCGAAAGGGAACGTAGCTCAGCCGCACACCTCCGGCGGCAACGGGATTCAGAAGCTCGCCGGCGGCAAGGGCCACGTGCTATGGATGAACTCGACGATGCGGGCGGACGGCACTCCGCTGTATGGTCTGGAAGTCCGCGTGTCGAAGGACAAGGGGAAGACGTACGACCCGCTGGTCATCACGGAGAAAGGCGGCACCGCCGAAGTCACGATCCCGCCCGGCAAGAGAGACAACCCCTCCTGGTTCCGCATCAAGATCCATAACGCCGACAAGAGCCCGATTGGTTGCGAGCTGCTCATCGACGGAGTCAACTCCTTGGAATTCAGCCGGGAGTTCCGCCAATCGCGGGCTTGGCTGATTTGGGGCGGCAGCGTGGACGGCGAGAAGACCAAGGCCTCGGCGATCGACGGCTGGCACAGCCACCATTCGGTGGGGCATTCCTTCGTGATCGGCCAATACGGCCAATTCGAAGGGCTCAAATCGCGCGAGCGGGACAAGAGCGGCTACATTTGGGCCCACTTCTATGGCATCGGCCGGGTCGACCGGGCCGGAACGCAAAACGTGCGCGGCATCGGCATCGGCGACGAGATTTACATGCCCCTGGAGCCGGCCAAAGGTCATTACGTGGACTTCACCAAGTACGTCGGCACGATTGCGATCCGGTACAACATCGGCGAGGTCGCTGGAGAGTGACGTCGGCATCCGGCAGGGCGACGGTCAGGTGGCAAACGGCGCAAGAAAAATGGCCTGGCGACACTTGCGTGTCGCCAGGCCAGCACACGTGCAGTCGCGTGGCATGAGCTTAGGTTAGTAGACCCATTGGTATTCGGCGCGGAAGATATCCTGGTACCAAACGTCGTCGGTCAGGGCATGCCCCCAACCGGCGTAGATCGAGTGCGGCCCCTCGGTGTAGCGGCCGCCTACCTTGATGTTGAGAATCGTGTCGCCTTCGGCCGAGTTGACCTGGCCGTTGGGCTCCCCCTTGCCGCCATCGAGAACGGTCCAGCCCACGAGCTCGACCACGGCAGACAGTCGCGAGTGCGGCGACCCGCAGCAGCCGCAGCAATTGCAAGAGCCGCAGCAATACTGTTGCCACACGTCGTAGCTGACGCCGATGCCGTAACGGAACACGGTCCCGGCCACGGTCCCGGTGAAGTTGCCGCCGCCGTTATTGTTCGCATTGACTTCGGTGCCGTCCGTGGGGATCCAGAACCGCGATTCACCGAAGACGATCGTGTCACAGGACACTTGTTTCTGGAACAGCAGGCCCGGCTCAATGGTCGTGTGCCCGGTGCCCAGGCCGGCGTTTTCATCCCCCGTCGGCGTGTAGACCTTGAGCTGGAAGGTCAGGTAGTCGCCGCAGCACTCGTAGAGGGCGGCGCGAAAGCCGAAGTTCAAGTCGCCAAAGCCGCTGTCGTCGGCGACTCCGGAGTTGCCGGGAAAATCGACCCAACGGACCGGCAGCTCGATGAACGCCGAGACCCCGCAGGCGACCACGGCTTCGAAGTAGATGTTCAGCTCCTGGAGGTCAATGTTGTTGAGCGCCGCGAGGTTGCCGGCGTTCTGCCAGACCTGGTGCGAATACAGGAACTCGGCCCGGTCGGGCGAGTCGGCGTCCTGCATGTTGTCGTAACGGATGCGAAAGCGGTTGGCCACGACGGCCGGATCGATGTAACCCCCGACGCTGGAGTTCGAAGCGACGCTGATGGCCCCGGCCGAGGACTGAGCCGCCATCGAAGACATCTGCCCGGCGTCCATGCCTTGGCCGGGCGCTTGACCGGGCGCTTGGCCGGGTCCTTGGCCCGGGCCGCCCACCACGCCGTCCATGCACGGGCCTTGCATGGCTTGATCGTAGCAATTGGAGCAAGGCGCCTGGCACGGGCAACAGTTGCCGGCCAGGGCCGGCAGCCACTGTGTCAAGGCGAGCGCGGGCAACAACAGCCATCCGGGGCGCATAGTATCTCCTCCGTGAACGCGGGGTCGTGTGCAACGTATTGCTAGTGTCCACTCTTTGGTAGATTCGTCGTGTCGGGTTTCCTCACTTTAGGTGGCGCGGCGAGAATTGTCGGCGTACAATGGCTCAGTCGGGTTCCACGGCCCCGGCCTTCCTGACAGGGAGGACGAAAACCATGCCTTCTCGGCGAAGATCATTCACCCGAACCATCGTCCTCAGCGGGACTTACGTCGCGATCTGCGCCGCGCTGGCGGCGGCAGCGATGGGCCAGGTGCCTGCCGGCACGATCACCGATTACTGGCCCAGCCCGAACATTG
>JBGQHD010000212.1:0-7544 GCA_041497795.1 Planctomycetia bacterium | reverse complement strand
GAACGGAATTCATTCCGTTCGTTGTAGTTCAGCGAGCGGTGGCGACCGGAATGAATTCCGTTCCACGCTGACGGCACGCGGAGCGTGCCTACTACTTTGACCACTCATGCGCGCCAACGAAGAAGCCCGGCTTCTGGCAGAAGCCGGGCTTCTCTTGCCTTCAACGATTTGAACTACCGTCCGCCGCCGGTCCCGCGCTGTTTGCCGCCGAAACCGCCGCCGGGCGTTCCACCGCCGCCGCCGGGAGCTCCGCCGCCAGGTCGGCCGCCCCCCGCTCCGCCGAAGCCACCGCCGGGTTGGCCGAAGCCACCCCCGGGTTGGCCGAAGCCGCGGAAAGCGCCGCCCCCGAACGGGTTCTGCGAGGCCCGGAAGTCTCCGCCCGCCGCACTTCCCGGCTGCGAGAAGGGCGTGCCGGGAGCCGTGGTGGTGCCGGCCGTCATGGTCTGCACCTTATCGCCGGCGATGGCCTTCAGGGCCTGCGACAAGGCGTCGGCGTTGAGTCCGGTCATCTTCACGACCTTGCGCACGTCGTTGGCCGGCTCCTGGGAAGCGTAATCGAGCGCCTTCACGAGGAATTGGACCTGCTCGAAGAGCGGCTGCGGCGCCACGACGACCAATGAATTGGAGCGCTTGTCCACGCTGACGGACATCTTGTCGAGGTCTTCGGTGCGCCGCTGGTTGCGCTGGTTTCGGCCGCCGGCCGCCCCTTGCAGGGCGGCGAAGAATTGCGCCGGGTTGGGTTGCTGCCCCGCGCCGCCCCCGCTGCTGATCATCTTATCTTGATACAGCTCCTTGACGATGGTGGCGATCTCCTCGGCGCTCGTGGAGTAGACGGGGATCATGCCCGGCTTGCGGGCCACCTTCGTGTCCGGGCCGTCCTCCGCGTCGATATAGGTCAGCACCTGGGAGATCAAGCTCTGCTCGGCGGGGCTGGCCTGCACGATCAGGGCGTTGAGCAGGTCGTCGGGCACGATCAGCGCCGTGCCGCTGACCAGCGAGCCGACGCCGCCGGCGCTGCCGCTGGACAGCAGCCCCTCGACCAGCGAGCCGCCCAGACCGCCCAGCGTGCTGCGGGCCACGTCGCCCACCAGGTTGCCGGAGGTGGTGGTGCCGCCGCTCTCGGTCGTGTCGCCCGTCAGGATCTGGTCCAGCTCCTGCTTGGCCGTGGCGGCCGGGATGTGCTTGAGGTAATAGATTTTGAAGTTGCCGCTGGCCACCGGGTCGGTGGGCAGCAGGCTGAGCAGCTCTTCGATCGCATCCAGGGCCGCCGGGTCCTTGCTCGAAATCACGAACCCCTTGTCGGTGACGGTGATTTTGACCGGCTCATTCACCGAGCCGGGCAGCTCGCCTGGCCTGGTCGGCAGGTCCGGCTTGGGCGTCAGCGACTTCTTTTCCGCAGGCGCCTCATTGCGCGGAGGATCGGTCTTGCTCGCGTTAGCGCCTTGCACGCGGCCGATCCCCGAATCGCCCTCGCGGGGTTCGGGCAGCGGTTCCCGCGCGACGAAACCCGACTTGCGTTTCATCGGCGCCATGGTCTTGGCGGCGGTCTTGGCGGCGGTCTTGGCGGCCGAAACCGCGACCGCCGGCCGCGGCGCGTCGCCGATGTCGGCCAGCCGATAGGCGACATAGGTCGCCGGTGCGGGGCGGGTCAATCGTTGGGTGGTGCGCTCGCCGGAATTGGCCGGCGTCGTCGTCGGCTTCTTGCCGTCAGTCTTTTCTTTTTCCCCGTCGGTGGGGTGGTTCAGCGGGTTGCCCCCCGGATGCATCAACGGCTTCGAGCGGCTCGGCTCGATGGATTGCAGTTGGCCGCTGCCCCGCTGCGAGGGGATCACGACTTCGATCGGGTTCTTCCGCATGCTGGGGAAGTGCTCCTTGATCAGGTCCACCGCGTCGCGGTGGAAGGGGAGCAGGCGGACCGTGGAGCGATTGGGCCCCGTCTCTTTCGACGCCGAATCCGACCACTTCTGCACGGTGAGCAGATCGTCGATCTGCTTGAGCTGCGCATCGGTGCCGAAGGCCAGCATGCTGCGGTTGTTGGTGTTGATGGCGATCTTGGGAGCGCCACTCATCACCGGCGCGACCTTATTTCTGCTGTCTGCGCCGGTCGTGAGGGTCGTCGCCGTGCCGCCGGCCCCCAGCATCTCCGTGATCGTGGCCAGCACCAGGGCCGGGTCGGCGTTGACCGCCAACTGCCAGACCTTGAACTTCTTCAGCCCCTCCACCTCCATCTTCTTGATGGTTTCCTGAATCACGGCATGCTGCTCGGGCAGACAGAGGGCCACGATGTTGCCGTTGGAGGGATCGCGCGTCAGCCGCACGCCGGGGATGCCGGCCAGCATCGTCTCCAAGATCTTCAGGATCGTCTGCGAGTCGCCCCCAACGGGGTAGATCTTGAATTCGGGCCGCGGCACCGGCGGCCCAATTTCGCGCTTCTTCTCCACGTCGATTTCCTTCAGGATCGACTCCACCTGTTTGATCAAGTCCGGCTTGCCCTTGACCAGCAGCGAATTCGTGGCCGAGTATTCCGACAGGGTGATGGAGCCATCCGTCGGTCCGGGCAGGTCGGCCGGAATCTGCAGCAGCGGCTTGATCACCGCCACGGCTTCGCTGAGCGTAATGTGATTGACCTTGAACGACTTGACCCCGTCGCCCGAAAGGCCACGAATGAGCAGGTCGATGCTCCGCAGGTTGCCACCGGTCTCGGTGACCATCAGCGTCTTGGAGACCGGGCCGGAGATCACGCGGCCGGGCAGCTTGACCGCGACGTCGTTGGGGGCGCTCTTCGCGCCGGGCGTGACGGTCGGCTGCTCGACGATGTTGCGCACCTCCTTCTCCACGGTCTCAAAATCAGTCCGGTCTACGACGAACACCATCCGCCGCAGCTCGAACTCGCCCAAGTCCGCCACGTCCTCTCGCCGCGCCAGCGGCACCCAGACCTCGGGGACCGGACCGTCCATCAAGTTGTGTAGCAGCAGCATCCGATCGCGCCGCGCCAGCACAAACCCCTTGGTCAAGAGGATGCTGTTGATCACGTCCATCTGCTGCTTTCGGTCCAGAAATCGCGGGTCGGTGTAGGTGAAAGTGCCCGACGGCCACGACGGGGGGTACAGGGCCAGCCCCCAGAAGTCCGCGAACTCCTGAATCACCAAGTCCCACGGTCTCCCCTTGAACTCGAATCGCACCTTCTCGTCCGGATCAGCCGCCGCTTGCGGGGCGGTGGGCTTGCCGCTGGACTTCGCCGGGACGGACTTCGCCGACTTGGACGGCTCGGCTTTCGGGCTGCTCGCGGGAGCCGGCTCTCTGCCCGGCGGGGCCTCGGTCGTCGGCTGTGCCTTCACGCTGCCGGGCTCGTCGCCCTTGGCGGCCTTGTCGGCGGGCGCTGTTTTCTCAGCGGGCGCCTTCTCGGCCGGTGCCTTCTCCGGCTTCTTCGCGTCCTGAGCCACGGCACGTGAAGCCGTCAGCGGCGAACTCACGAGGGCGAGAAGCAAAGAGTACCGAACCAACGAGGTGGAGAAATGCATGATGATTCCTCTAGTCCGTGCTTGGACGATCGAACGGATTTCGTTTCCTGACAATCACTTGCGCCCGACCTGCGCCGCTTCTGCGCCCCGAAATGACCGCTGCGATCCGCTACAATTCCTACCCTGGAGAGGGGTGACGGGTTCTATCCTAACCACAATAAACCCCGCCCGACAAGAAAAAGCTCGCGGCAGTGTGTTGGGTTCCGCACACAAGCCCGACGCGCAAGCGCGGGTGGAGCACCAACTTCCCTCGCTTGCGCGTCGGGCTAGTGTCGGGCTAGTGTTGCGGCGGCCCGATCCCCTATGGCTTGTTCTTGCCGGCTTTCGGCTCGGCCCGCTGGAACCGCTTCGGCGTCTTCTTGGCGGCGACGAGCTGGGCCAGCAGCCTGTCGGTAATCTCCGGCGAAAAGCCCTCGACCACGGCTACGTCGTCCCCGCGACGCTCAACCACGTACGCCCGGCCTTCCTGTTCGATCCGCGGCTTGGCGGGCTTGTCGGAATCTGGCTGCTTGTTGCCCGCCGGCGCCAGCTTTCTGGCCCGGTGGTCGGCATAGGTCGCCGCGAACTCCTCGGCGTCCTTTTGGCTGTCCCAGGTGGTGAGCCAGACCAGGCCAAGCTGCTTGGCGGCGTTCTCGAAGACGACAAAACGGTCGCCGTCCCAGCCGGCCGCCGCAACTTGGGCCTTGCGGGTGCTCGCCCCCGGTCCGTCGGCCAGCAGGATCGTCGTCTGAAACTCGCCCAGCACGTTGCTGCTGACTTTCTTCCACGACTTGCCGACGGCCTCCGCCAAATCGGGCAGCTCGATCGCCGTCGGCTCGTCCAGCTTGTCCTTGTCGTAGAACTTCTCCGGATGCAGGATTTGCTCGGTCGAGACGGGAGGGCTGCGGAAGGCCTTATCGACCAGCTCCCACTTGCTGTGGTTGGTCAGGTGCAGCACAAAGACCGTCCCTTTGTGGTAGGGGAAGATCAGCGACTCGCGGAGGATCAGCGGCGCCTTCTGGAACGTCTTGCCACTGGCAAACGGCATCATCGTCCGCAACAGGCCAAAGGCCGCATCGATGGCCGCCGGCGGATAAGAGAGCGCGTCCTTCGGGTCGCCGCCGCCCTCGTCGTCGCGCAGCATTTCGGCGAACATCACCAGCGTCGCCTCGCCTTCGACCAGCGACGTCAGGGCCAAGGCCATGTCGTCGTCGTGCTCCACGGACTTATCCAGCGTTTGCAGGTCGAAGTGCTGGTCTTGCAGGGCGTGCGTCATCTCGTGGGCCAGGGTGATCTTGGTGCCCGCCTTGTCGAACTTCTCCTCGCCCCCCAGCAGCCGGCTGAAGAGCCCTTTCTTCTTCTTCGGTTCGTCGCCTCCCTCGCGGATCAGCACCATAGCCTTGTCTTTGGGGTTGTAGAAGCCGCCGACTTCTTCGGTGAGCAGGCTGGTCATGGTGGCCTTGAGGTCCAGGTCGGCCGGCACCAGGCGGAAGGCCTTGAGCGCGCGGTCGGTCTGCCGCAGCTCCTCGTCGGTGTAATCCTCGGCGACGAGCTTGGCCATGTGCTTCTTCAGCTCCTCGCGCGTCATGAGCTGCGGCTTGACGGGCTGGAGGAACTTCCGCCCCCGCAGCTCCGGCACAAGCTGCTCGTAGGCCTCCTTGTAGCGGAGCACCGCCGCGGCGTAGTCCTGCTTGTCGGCCAGGGCGTCCCCTTCGGCCAGGAGCTTGAGCGCCGGCTGCACCGCGGGCTTGACGGGGCCATCGGCCGCCACGCGCCACACGGCCAAAGTGAGCAGCAGGACGATGACCGAGGCTGGGAGGAGCAGTTTGCGGAAGTGGAACATTCCGTGTCTCCGATCGAAGACGTTACGAACAGGCAGCGACAGGCGGTATTCTGAGTAAGGCTCGGACCGGGGACAAGACGAAAGCGCACGGAGTGCTCGGCCGCGTAAGGCGGAAACTCCTGTCCGCCTTTCACGCGCGGCGGCGGAGGCAAGCCGGAGGCTTGCCAGCGATTAGCCGGCGGTCGCGCCAGCGCACCGCCGGTTACTGGAGCAACAATGTCATGTCATCGCACCCCGGCAGGGGTGCCAGCGCAGAGGCGCAGCCGTTGATTTGGCCTGCGCTTCGAGACCGGCGTCAGATGGCAAATGAACAGCTCGCTGGCACCCCTGCCAGGGTGCCGGTATCTTCGTGCATTGCCGACCGGCGGTGCGCTGGCGCGACCGCCGGCTAATCGCTGCCAAGCCTCCGGCTTGAAGGATGCTTCACCTGACCCTCGAACGGAATGAATTCCGTTCTACCGATGCACGCCATCACCATCTTTCTCGGCGCACTACTGGTCTTCGCGGTGCAGCCGCTGTTGGGCAAGGTGCTGCTGCCGTGGTTTGGCGGGTCGGCCACGGTGTGGACGACCTGCCTGATGTTCTTTCAGGTCGGGCTGCTCGCGGGCTATGCCTATGCCTACGGCGTCAGCCGCTGGCTGCCGCCGCGGTGGCAGGCCGGGCTGCACGTCGCACTGCTAGCGGCCTCGCTGGCCTGGCTGCCGGTCTTGCCTGGTGCGGACTTGTGGAAACCGGCCGCCACGACCTGGCCGACGGGCTGGATTCTGCTGCTGCTGGCCGTGAATGTCGGCCTGCCATTCGGGCTGCTTTCGGCCACCACGCCGCTGCTGACGCGGTGGTTCAGCGGCGCTCGCCCGGCCGGGTCGCCGTATCGGCTGTACGCGCTGTCCAACGCCGGATCGCTGTTGGCGCTGGTGGCCTATCCGTTCGTCATCGAGCCACTCTGGAACGTGCGCGCTCAATCGACGGCCTGGTCGTGGGGCTACGTGCTGTTCGCCCTGTGCGCGAGCTGGTGCGCGCTGAGTAGGTGCCGCGAGCCGAGCGGCACCGGCGCGCCGGCTGACAACGGCCAGCCGCAGAACCCGATCGAGGAAAACCCCAGCACAGAGTCCCCGCCGCTGCCGGTCCCGCTCGGCTCGCGGGACCTACATGTCCCGCCCGGCAGGCCGGACCTGCGGCGCGACATTCTGCTCTGGCTCTCGCTTTCCGCCTGCGGCTCGGTGATGCTGCTGGCGACCACCAATCAGCTTTGCCAGGAAGTGGCCGTGGTGCCGCTGCTGTGGGTCTTGCCGCTGGTGGTCTACCTGGCGACGTTCATCGTGACTTTCAGCGGGCCGCGCGGCTACCCCCGCCGCGCCTGGGTGATCGTCCTGGCGATCTTGATGCTGCCGGCGTGCGCCCTGCTCTACGCCGGGCCACAGACGCCGTTCTGGCTCCAAATCGCCGGCTGCACGGCGACGCTCTTGGCCGTCGGCATGTGCTGCCACGGCGAGCTGGCACGGGCGCAGCCGCCGGCGCGTCATCTCACGCTGTATTACTTGTGCATCGCGGCCGGCGGGGCGATCGGCGGCGTGCTGGTCACCCTCGTCGCGCCGCTCGTCTTCAAGGGCTATTGGGAATATCACCTCGGCCTGCTGGCGGCCTGCGTGCTCGTGGCCGTGGCCGCCCATCGCAACGGCGGCTGGGATTTCCGCCGCCAGCCGGCCCTGCGGCAGGGACTTGGCATCGGCCTGGTGACGCTGGTCATCGTGCTGGCGGGCGAGATGTACTACGGCCAGCTCAATGCCACGCACGCGGTGCGGAATTTCTATGGCGTGCTGCGGATCGTCGAGGGGACCGACACCGTCGGCCCCTACCGCCGCATGGTGCACGGCCGCATCGACCACGGCCGCCAATACCTGGGCGACGAGCAGCGCCACTGGCCCACGCTCTATTTCGGCCGCGGCAGCGGCATCGACCTGGCGATGCGCCTGCACCCGCGTCGCAACGACGTGGGGCACGTTTCCAACGTGCCCGGCGAGCCGCAGCACGGGTTCCACGTCGGCGTCATCGGCCTGGGCACCGGCACGATCGCCGCCCACGGCCAGCCGGGCGACGTCATCCGTTACTACGAGATCAACCCCGCCGTGGTGGACCTGTGCCGGCAGCATTTCACCTTCATCGAAGACGCCGAAGACTCCCTGGCGAAGGTGGGGGTCGTG
>JBGQHD010000211.1:0-7564 GCA_041497795.1 Planctomycetia bacterium | reverse complement strand
TCGATGCCGTACTTCTCCAGGGCCTGGAACTTGTCCTCCGGGTGCGGATCGGTGACCCGCGTGCTGCCGCGGATGGCCTTGATGGCCGAGAGCAGCTCCTTCTCGCCGATGGCGTTGAGCTTGAGGATCGCCTTGGCTTTCGACTCCACCTTCGCCAGCGCGAGCAGCAAGTGCTC
Organism: Planctomycetia bacterium; assembly: GCA_041497795.1. Classification (GTDB taxonomy): domain Bacteria; phylum Planctomycetota; class Planctomycetia; order Pirellulales; family S012-138; genus JBGQHD01. The sequence continues at coordinate 7,388 of JBGQHD010000211.1, read as the reverse complement.
GATCGACACGAACTCATCCTTCATCGTGTCGGCCTCGCGCTGAGCCGCCTCGAGCACCTGCACCGCCTCGCCGGAGGGCTGCGGTAGTTGCGTGCCGCCGGACATCTTGGGCAGCTTACTCAGGTCGGCCTCGACGATGCGCTGCAACTGCGAACGGTTCGCGCCGATCTTGCCGAGCACCGCATCCACAATTCCCTCGCGCTCCGCCAGCAGCCCGGCCAACAGGTGCAGCGGCTCCATCTGCGGATTGCCGCGCTCCTGGGCCAGCGACTGCGCGGCCTGGACGGCTTCTTGCGATTTGGCGGTGAATTTGTCAAAGCGGATGGCCATAGGAACTCCTTGTTCCCACGCTCTGCGTGGGAACACAAGCATGGCCGCTCTGCGGCCCAGACTAGCGAATGATGTGAATTCCGTGCGGACTCGCGCACCTACGGACTCTTGAGGCCGAAGGCCGCGGACTCGATAGCCCAGGCCGAAGGCCTGGGACGGCCGAGCCCCGCACGTCGGCACAAGGCCCAAAGGGCCGCGACTCGATCAATCCCAGACATAGCGCTCATCGTATTCGATCCCATGCTTCTCCAGCAGCAGGCGAAATTCTTCCCTGGAACGTCCTCGTCCGGTGATGCTCCTCCTGATTCTCCACGTACTGCTTCACCTGCGGGGCGTTGGACTGGCTCACTGAGAACGCTCCGTAGCCATTCTGCCAATAGAACTCCTGCAGCGCCGGACCCTGTTCTTTGATTCGCGCGGACGATGAGGTCTTGATCTCTTCGACCAATTGAGCGATCGATATCGTCCGCGAGAGATTACAGAGGATATGAACGTGGTCGGCGACCACGCCCACCGCCAGCGAGGGACATTTGATGTTCCTCAGCGTGCCGATCAGATAACCAGTCATCGCATCGCGATCAGCGGACTTTTTTAGGAACGGCTGGCGATGCTTCGTGCTGAAAACGATGTGAAGGAGGACGTTCGCGAGGGATTGCGGCATCTCTGGTCTCCAACGGCGCGGATGCGTCACGGCCCGTTGGGCCTTGACGTGCTTCGGCGGCATCGCGTTCCCAGGCCTTCGGCCTGGGCTGTCGAGTTTCGCCCCGTTGGGGCTGACGAGCACCGCTGCGCGGTGCACCTGGCCGCCACACGACCTCAGTCATCGCCTCTCCGGCGGGGCGCGGCCCTCGATGATGTCTTTGACGATCTTCGGCAGCTTCTCATACGCTGCCATGTAGGTCTTTTCTAGCGGCGCGGCGACGTACTTCCCTTTCGCCAGGAACAGCGGCATGTCCGGCAAGGGGTCGGCTACCGCCAGCGGCTCGACCCATGCCTGGATGCAATCGTCCGCCATGCTGTAGGCCACGGCAGTCAACGGTTTGTCGTTCGGCAAGCGGCAATCTTCGCCAGCGAGGAGCGTCCAAATCGCGCCGTGGATGCTGTTGGAATTGGCGATGCCTGCCGGATGCACGTCAACGATCAACAGGTGGCGGTCCTGTTGAAGGTCGGCCGTTGCTCTGACGGCGAATTGCTGGACGTGATGCTCGCCGTCCTTATTCCCCGGCGACAGGATTTCGATCAATGCCTTGACTTGCCGCGATGCACCCTCGTGAACCACGATGCTCCGCCGGAGCATTCGGTAGGCTTCGTCGTCATCACCGCCAACATCAAGTAGCTTCGGGTTGCCCTCGGGACATTCTCTCGCCTCTGTCAGGGCGTAATGGCCGTCGGGCAACAAGCCGCCATTCAACGCTTCCGCCAGACGGCAACACCAACTGAGGTGAAAGTCGTGGAATGTGCCCGGGTGCACGCGAGTCCAATCGTGCAGGGGCATTGTCATTCTCTCCGATGACGCATTCGCCGCGGAGCGGCGACGCTGGCGTTCCCGACGCGGAGCGTGGGAACGAGGGGTTTCCTACTTCACCTCAAACTCCGCATCAATCGGCTCATCCGCCCCACCCTTGCCGTCGGTCTTGGCGCCTGCACCTGCCCCGGCGCCCGCTTCAGCCCCCGGCCGCGCGCCGGCTTCATACAGCGTCTTGCTCAGCGCGTGCGAGGCTTGCTCTAGCTCGCTGACGGCGGCTTTGATCTTGGCCGGGTCTTCCCCCTTGGCGGCTTCACGGACTTTCTCGATGCTCTTGGTGACGGCGTCTTTGTCCGCCTCGCGCAGCTTGTCGGCGTGCTCTTTGAGGAGCTTCTCCATGGCGAAGCTGCGGGCTTCGGCCTCGTTGCGGGCATCGACCAGGTCCTTTTTCTTCCTGTCCTCGTCGGCGTGGGCTTCGGCGTCTTTGCGCATCCGCTGGATTTCTTCCTCGCTCAGGCCGGACGACTGCTCGATGCGCACCGATTGCTGTTTGCCGGTGCCTTTGTCCTTGGCCGAGACGTTGAGAATACCGTTGGCGTCGATGTCGAACGTGACCTCGATCTGCGGCATGCCGCGCGGGGCGGGCGGAATGCCTTCCAGGTTGAACTGGCCGAGCACGCGGTTGTCGGCCGCCATCTTGCGCTCGCCTTGGTAGACGCTGATCGTCACCGCCGGCTGGTTGTCGGCGGCCGTGCTGAAGGTTTGCGTCTTGGTGGTGGGGATCGTCGTGTTGCGGTCCACCAGCGGCGTGAGCACGCCGCCGAGCGTCTCGATGCCCAGAGTCAGCGGCGTCACGTCCAGCAGCAGCACGTCGTGCACTTCGCCGGACAGCACGCCGGCCTGGATCGCGGCGCCGACGGCCACGACTTCGTCGGGGTTGACGCCCTTGTGCGGCTCTTTGTTGAACATCTTGCGGACCAGCTCTTGCACCTTCGGCACGCGCGTCGAGCCGCCGACCAGCACCACTTCGTCGATCTCGCTGTATTGCAGCTTGCTGTCGCGCATGGCCTGCTCGACCGGCTTACGGCAGCGCTCGATCAGGCCATCGACCAATTGCTCGAACTTGGCCCGCGTGACCGCCATTTGCAGGTGCTTGGGCCCGTTGGCGTCGGCCGTGATGAAGGGCAGGTTGATGTCGGTGGTCGTGGCGGACGAAAGCTCCTTCTTGGCCTTTTCGCAGGCTTCCTGCAGCCGCTGCAGGGCCTGGACGTCCTTGCGCAGGTCGATGCCGTTGGACTTCTTGAATTCGTCGGCCACGTAGTTGATCAGGCACTGGTCGAAGTCGTCGCCGCCGAGGTGCGTGTCGCCGTTGGTGGCGATGACGCGGAAGACGCCCTCGGCCACTTCGAGCACCGAGACGTCGAACGTGCCGCCGCCCAGGTCGAAAACCACGATCTTCTCGTTGGTCTTCTTATCGAGGCCGTAGGCCATGGCCGCGGCGGTCGGCTCGTTGATGATGCGGACGACTTCCAGCCCGGCGATCTCGCCGGCGTCTTTGGTGGCTTGCCGCTGAGCGTCGTTGAAGTAGGCCGGCGTGGTGATCACGGCCTTGTTGACGCGGTGGCCCAGGTAGGCTTCGGCCGATTCCTTGAGCTTGCGGAGGATCTTGGCCGAGATTTCCGGCGGCGTGTAATCCTTGCCGGCGACACGGACTTTGACGTATTCCTCGGGTCCGCCCACCACCTCGTAAGGCACGATCTTCTCTTCGGAGGCCACCTCGCTGTGCCGGCGGCCCATGAACCGTTTGATCGAGTACACGGTGCGCTTGGGGTTGATTACCGCCTGCCGCCGGGCCGGGTCGCCGACTAAGACATCCCCCTTGTCGGTGAACGACACCACGCTGGGCGTCAGCCGGCCCCCTTCGGCGTTCTCGATCACCTTGGGCTCTTTGCCCTCCATGACGGCCACGACGGAGTTCGTCGTGCCCAGATCGATGCCGATGATCTTTTCGCCGGAAGCCATGTTTGAGTTCTCCTTGAACGACTGATCGCAGAAACGACGACCGCCTGAACGCGCTGGCGTGTCGGATTGGTTTGCAGCAAAGCCCGGATGCGCTTGAATGGACGTGGGAACCGGTGTTCTCAAAATTAGCAAACCATGTGCCGCCCTTCCGTCAGCGACGGTCGCGAGGCAGAAACCTTTTTTCTACAGGGAGTTGCGCTTCGGAGCCGCGCCTGCAGTCCAGCGGCTGCCGAGATGAAAGACCTGGCCGTCTGCCAATTTGGCATAATGTCCAAGCGAGCGGCGAACAGCGACGGAATTGCCAGGATAGCGATTCTTAAACCTATATGCTGTATTGGCTTACATCTGACAGCGAGATCGCAATCACAGCTCGAATGGCGCCTGTTCCTCAGGCCAGCCCGACTCATAATCCCTCGAAATACGGGCAATTGCCGTTCCTACCTGCTTGACACTGGAAATCGAGGCAAATACAAAAGAAATCACACCGTCCCAAGCACTTACGCGCGGTCTCGCCACTCTTTCGCGGCGGGACTTGAGGTCGCCAATGGCCAAGGGAAAGCCCGCCCACAAACCCAGCAAGAGTCGCGGCGAGAGTCCCACCCAGTTGCGCGCCAAGGTTGAGCGACTCGACCGAGAGCTGATCAAGCTCGTCAACGAACGGGCGGAACTGGCGGCGCGACACGACAGCACCGACGAGACCGTCAACGGCCTGACGCGCGACGAGAAGAGTCTGGACCAATTGGTCGAGACGAACAAGGGCCCGCTGGCCCCCCGCTGCGTGCGGGCCATCTTTCGAGAGCTGTATAGCGGATCGCGCGAGCTGACGCACAAGGTCCGCGTCGCATACCTCGGACCGGCTTACAGTTACAGCCACATTGCCGCGATCACCCGTTTCGGCGATGCGACCGAGCTGGTGCCGGTCGGCTGCATCGCCGCCGTGTTCGAGGAAGTGCAGCGCGGTCACGTGAAGTACGGTCTCGTGCCGCTGGAGAACTCGACCGACGGCCGCGTGGCCGACACGCTCGATATGTTCACGCGGCTGCCGATCCGCATCTGCGGCGAAGTGGTGATCGAGATCCACCACAATTTGCTGGCCAAATGCCCACGCGAACAGGTGCAAGAGGTCTACTCTCGTCCGCAGGCGATCTCGCAATGCCGGAATTGGCTCTCCAAGCACATGCCGGCGTCGCGGATCATCGAGATGACGAGCACCTCGACTGCCGCGGAGCTGGCCCAGAAGAAGATCGGGGCCGCGGCCATCGCCAGCATTCAGGCCGGCGTGCACTACGGCCTGGAGGTGCTGGCCGAGAACATCGAGGACCACGCGGCCAACGTCACGCGGTTCGCCGTGATCGGCCAGGAGTCGTCGCCCAAGAGCGGCAACGACAAGACCGCCGTGCTGTTCGAGGTGGACCACAAGGTCGGCGCCCTGGCCGACGCCACCACGGTGCTCAAGCGCAACCGGCTGAACATGACCTGGATCGAATCGTTCCCGGTGCCGGACCGGCCGGGGGCGTATCTGTTCTTCGTGGAAGTCGAAGGGCACGAAAGCGAGCCGCGGCTGAAGCGGGCCATGAGCCAGTTGGGCCGCAAGGCGCTCCGCCTCGAGGTCATCGGCTCGTATCGCCGAGCGACCGTGCCGGCTTAGCGGTCTGTCCGCGAATCCACGTAGCCGAAGTCGCCAGACTTCGGATCGCGGAATGCTGAACTCTGGCGAGTTCAGCTACGGCCAGGGTTCTCTCTGGCCCCAAAAAAAGCTGCAACGGCGCCGCGCCGAACGTGCGCGTCGCCGTTGCAAACCGCCGTCACCTTGTACGACGCGCCGCCGCGCGGGCGACGCGGGTCGGTCTACTTCACCAGTCTGGCCCTGGGCGAGCGGATGATCTGCTCGAAGATGTTCGTGAGCACCGCTTCGTAATCCGTCGGATTGCCGCTGCCGCGGAAGGTCTCGCCATCGTCATTGGCGGTGTTGCCCATGCGGGCCATGCGGTCCAGGAAGTCGTAGTCGGTGCCCAACCCGAGCCCCACGGAGTACAAGTAGTAGCCCCCTGCGTGCAGGATGTCCGACTGCATCAACGGCGCATTCTTCGCGTAGCCGCTCCCATAGTAATCGTCGTTGGAATGCGCGGTCATGTAGCTGTTGATGGTGCTGTTGCTGCTGCTGTAGAGGTTCGGCACGCCGTCGGTGAGCAAGACCACGACCTTGCCCGTGTTGGTGCGGCCGGCAGTGGTGAGGTGATCGTGCGCCTTGATCAGCCCGCTTTCGGTCGCCGTGGAAGACTGGTTGTCGCCGACGGCCTGGAAGTGAGTGCAGACTTCCTTGGCATCGTCATAATCGCCGGTGAGCGCCTGCGCTACGACGGGGCCGCCCGAACTGAGGTGATCGAAGGTGACGATCGAGACCCAGTCGCGGACCGCGAGATTGGCGATGTCGGCGTTCATCTCCTCGACGACCTGCATGGCGGCGATCATCGACCGCCGCGAGGCGTGCGTGGGCTGCTCGCGCGGCGGGAAGCTGAAGGAGTCGTCGCCCACGCTCTCGGTGTGCCAGGGGCAATCGGCACTGCTGGTCGACAGCGGCGGGTGCGTGCCACCCGCCAGCACATCGCGGCCGAAATCCATCATGAAGTTGACGTACGTCCGGTAGCCATACTTGTTGAGGTAGCCGCTAGGCGTGCTGCTGGAGATGCTGGGGTAGCTGTCGCCGTTGGGGTTGTTGAGTCCCGTCACGCGATAGCTGGAACTGACCAGCGAAGGGATCGTGCCGCGGCCGCTGACGCTCTTCTGGTAGACCACGTAGTCGAGATAGCGTTCCCAATAGTTGTAGCTGCTGGTCACCGTGCTATTGATCGTGGGCTTGGCGTTGGGCATGACCACCAGCTTCAGCCGCTTGTCCATGATCCAGCTATAGCACTTCTTCTTGCGCTGGGCCTCGCTGTCGCCGCTCACGATCCGATAGGCGACGGGAATCGACGCCAAGGTGAGCGGCCCGCCGTTCTTCGTCATGTTCGCGTAGGCGTTGGAGTCGGACGTGACGCCGAGCGACGAGCCCCAGTACTCCAGCGTGCCCGGATAGGTGCCGAAGCCGAAGTCGGTGTAGACGTTCTGGATCAAATCGCTGCCGACGCTGCCGTAGCCCTGTCCGGCATAATGGCCGTCCAAATAGTCGCTGACCCAGGCTGGCTCCGTGTCGTCGTTCATCGAGCCGGAGAGGTCCACCACGAAGCAGATGTCGCGGGGGTTCGACATGGCCACGGCCGAGGCCTCGGCGTTGAACGTCTGGCGGCCCAGCACCACGCCGAAGAACAGCGGCACCGCGTTGCGGCGGGCGGTGACGCGGACGGCATTCCCCGAGCTGCCGCCGCTGGGGGTGAACGTCTCCGCGTCGGAGTCCCAAGTGCCGATCTCGACATCGCTGGTTTCCAAGGCCACGTTTTGGCCGCCCGCCCAGTGCTTGCCGGCATACAGATTGGCCGCGTCGTAGACGGCGTCCACGTCGTCGATCATGGCCGGCACGGCCGCCATGGCCGCCGAATCGGCCGCGTTTTGCAACTGCGCGCGGACCAGCACG
>JBGQHD010000210.1:0-7566 GCA_041497795.1 Planctomycetia bacterium | reverse complement strand
TCATTCTCTACGAGTCCGAGGGAGAAACGACGGCCCGGTCGCGCCGCGGCGGCGCCTCCACGAGCAACCAGCATTTCTTCAGCGAGCTAGGGCAGCGGATCATCAAGACGACGACGCATCTCGGCCCCTATGGGCGGCTGTACGAGCTGGACGCCCGGCTGCGGCCGACGGGCCGCAGCGGGGCCCTGGCCACCTCCTTGGACGAGTTCGCCCGCTACTTCGCCAGCGGCGAGGGCCAGCTCTGGGAGCGGCAAGCCCTCTGTAAGGCGCGGGTCGTGTACGGCTCGCCGCGCGCGGCATCCGCCGCCGAAGCGGCCGTAGCCCAAGCGGCGTTCTGCCAGCCACTGACCGGGGAGGACGTGCACACAATCGCCCACATGCGGGCGAGGCTGGAAGAGACCGCCGGCCCCCGCAACCTGAAGCGCGGCCGCGGCGGCATGGTCGATATCGAGTTCCTCGTGCAAATGCTCCAGTTGCGGCACGGCTACGAGAATCCGGCCCTGCGGGTGCCCAATACGCTGATGGCCTTGGCCGAGCTGCGAGCAGCGGGCGCCGTGCCAGCCGCGGACTGCGAGTACTTCATCGAGAGCTACACGTTCCTGCGGCGGGTCGAATCGCGACTGCGGCTGCTGCACGCCACGGCGCGCAACGACTTGCCTGAAGATGCAACCGAGCTGGCGACCTTGGCGCGCGGCCTGGGCCTGGCGGGCGGAGAAACCTTGATGGAACGCTGCGGGCAGTATCTGGCGGAGAATCGGCGGCGGTTCGAGGAGTTCTTTCGTGGGTAGCAAATTCCTTGGAGTTCATCCTCATGCGTGGCTCGTTAAGATGCGTGCGTTTTCCTATCGCTGCCGCCATGGCAGCGTCGTGGCTCGGAGGTGCGCTCGCTCACGCGGCGACCGTCGTCTATGTCTCCGCCGCGACCGATAAGCAGATCATCGTCTTGCAAATGGATGAGACGAGTGGGGCGCTCCGTGAGCTGCAGCGGGTGTCGCTCGAAGGCGAGCCGGCGGCGCTCATCACTTCGCCGGACCGGCGGTTCCTGTTCGCCTCGCACCGCTCCACCGGCAAGCTGCAGAGCTTTCGCCTGGATCGCGACACCGGCCGGTTGACGCCGCTGCGGGTGGTCGAGGCCGGCGCCGACCCGGCGCACATTCACACTGACCGCACGGGGCGATACTTGTTCACCGCCTACTACGTGGCCGCCAAAGTCAGCGTGCACGCCATCGGCGAGGACGGCTCGCTCGGCGAGCGGCCGGTCCAGGAGATCGCCACCGCCGAGAAGGCGCACGCCGCCGTGCCCGACGCGGGCAACCGCTTCGTGTTCGTCCCGCACACCGGGCCCAACGCGATCTTTCAGTTCGCCTGGGACGCCAAGGCCGGGCGGCTGAGCCCGCTCGATCCCGCCAAGCTGACGAGGCCCAAGAACACCGGCCCGCGGCACCTGGCCTGGCACCCCACGAAGTCCATCGCCTACATCGACAACGAACAGGGCGGCAGCGTCACCGCCTACCGGATGGACGACAAACGCGGCACGTTGACGCCGGGCGACACCGTCTCGACGCTGCCCGGCGACTTCCGCGGCGAAAACGCCTGCGCCGAGCTGAAGGTGCATCCGACGGGGCGGTTCCTCTACGTCGCCAACCGCGGACACGACAGCCTAGCCATCTTCCGCATCGGCGACGACGGCGCGGCGCTCACGGCGGCCGGGCACGCGAAGACCGAAAAGACGCCGCGATCGTTCGACATCGACCCGCGCGGCAAGTTCGCCATCGCGGCCGGCGAAAGCAGCGGGCACCTGGCCGTCAGCCAAATCGACGAGCGCACCGGCGAGCTGACGCCCCGGCATCGCCTGAAACTCGGCGACCGGCTGTGGTGGGTGCTGATCGTGCCGCTGCCGCACTAACCCGACGCGCAAGCGAGGGAGAAGCGCCGCGTGCCTCCGAGTCTAGTGCGCCCCTCCCTCGCTTGCGCGTCGGGCTAGTGTGCGCGCCGCCGGCAATCTCGATAGTCGGTTCTGGGCTGCTGCGGCTAGAATGCGCCAGTCTCGAGCGTCCCAGCCGCGCTCGACGACCTCGTACTCGTACTCGCATTCGAGCACGATTACGAGCACGATTGAATTCGTCCAAAGTCGCATTCCCGATCTCGATATCCAAGGACCACTCCCGTGATCGTCGGCGTCCCCAACGAAATCAAGCGTGATGAATACCGCGTCGGCATGCTGCCCGTGGGCGTGGAGGAGCTGACTCGCTCCGGGCACAAGGTCATCGTTCAGGCCGGCGCGGGGCTGGGCTCCGGCCTGGCCGATCATGAGTACCTGCGGGCCGGCGCTGAAATGGTCAGCGGCCCCGAGGAGGTCTACGGCCGCGCCGACATGATCGTCAAAGTCAAGGAGCCGCAGCCCAAGGAGATCGCCCTCCTCCGCAACGGCCAGATCGTCTTCACGTACTTCCACTTCGCGGCCGACGAGGAGCTGACCAAGCAGGTGCTGGCCACCGGCATCACGGCCGTGGCCTACGAGACGCTGGAGGACGACCGCGGCCGCCTGCCGCTCCTGACGCCGATGAGCGAGGTCGCCGGCCGCATGAGCATCCAGGAAGGGGCCAAGTACCTCGAACGGCCGCAGCAGGGCCGCGGCATTCTGCTGGGCGGGGTGCCGGGCGTGGCCCCAGCCCACATCACCATCCTGGGCGGCGGCGTCGTGGGGGCCAACGCGGCCAAGGTGGCCGCCGGCTTCGGGGCCGACATCTGCGTGCTGGACATCAACATGGACCGCCTGCGGTATCTCGACGACGTCATGCCGCCGAACGTCGATTGCCTGTTCAGCGACCGCCACATCGTCCGCGAGCAGCTCAAGCTGGCCGACCTGGTGATCGGGGCCGTGCTGATCCCCGGCGCCAAGGCCCCCCGGCTGATCGAGCGCGAAGACCTCCGCCTCATGAAGCCCGGCAGCGTGATCATCGACGTGGCCATCGACCAAGGCGGCTGCGTGGCCACCAGCAAGCCGACCACGCACAGCGAGCCGACCTACATGGTCGATGACGTGCTGCACTACTGCGTGACCAACATGCCCGGCGCGGTCGGCCGCACGAGCACGTATGCCCTGTGCAACGTAACGCTGCCCTGGGCCCTGGAGATCGCCCGGCGGGGCATCGAGCGAGCGGCCAAGGAACTGCGCCCGATCGCCAAAGCGATCAACCTGATGGGACACGAGGTAACCAACCGGGCGGTGGCGGAGACGTTTGGGATGCCGTGGAGCGGAAGGTTGGAGAGGGCCTCTTGAAGGCATGTGCCAGACTGCTGTTCTTGCCAAGGACGATCCGAGTATTGACGGAGGGATACATGCCGGCCGAAGGCTCTCAAGACCGGTCGATTGAGAAGTGCAAGATGCTTCTTCTTGAGCTCGCCACTATCCTTCGTAGCCTCTCAGATACCGATGTGCCTCGCCTTCTTGGCGACGGAACCCTCGACGAGTTACTTAACGCGATCCTCGACCCGCGCGACGTCGGCAAGTTTCCATCGATAGCGGAGTTTTTCCTCGCAAATAAGCAGCGGAGTTCGTTAATTGCTGCTATCCGGAGCGCACTCACACGAAGCTACAGCGTGAAAGTCACCAAAGGCGGCGTTACTGGCTATGTATCGCCCTCAGAGAGCCAATGGTTTGAAGATGGAGTCATGCTGCTTGAAGGAAAGCAACCATTTGAGGGTTTCCTCGGTCTCTTCCGAAACGGACGATTAAGCCATGGCATAGCCGCGCGAGATATTGCAGAGGGAGAAGCAATTGGGCCCACAGACCTTCAGTTCGTGGATATTGACCAAGCACGCAAGCAGCTATTAAATCGCCCGACAACGGACCAACTCGCCTCGCCGCTCGACGACCTTACGAAACTCTTGGCTGCTGGCGACCCAGACGAGTCAAAGTACCAGCAGCTATTTGCGTCACATCCTTGGGTGCTGGGTCTGCAGTACGATGCATTTCAACGACATGACGCATTGGACGACCACAATATTCCCGACTTCACGGGAGCCAGAGTTAGCGATGGCTGCCGCGACATTTTTGAACTGAAGCCACCCTCGATGAGTGTTTTCCGGAGAGACGGGGAGTTCTCCGCCGATTTCAATGCGGCTTGGAACCAAGCCGAGCGGTACCTTAACTTTGCGAGAGAGGAGAGAGATTATTTGCGACGGAAGGGCTTGCGCTTCAACAACCCAAAGTGCTATTTGATCTGCGGGTATGACTTACCTCACCAGCTCCTGGAGAAAGTTCGAGTCAAGGAGAAAATGAATCCGGCGGTTCAGTTGATGACATTCAACGACGTACTCGCCTTCATGAGAGCGACCATAAAATTCATCCAAGGGATGGCTGCTGATCGACGATCGTAGCCGCGTCGGATCTTCCGGCAACACGCGTCACTACGCGTACTTCTGCAAACCCCAAGCCACTGCTGCATAGACTCGAATGGAGTAACTTCGAATGCCAATTGCGGAAACCTATGTCGAGCTTCGGAAACTCGACGATGCGGCACTCATCCAACAGTATGACGAGTTGTCCAAGAGCACTCAGATTGGTCTGGGCTTTTTGCGCGACGAGCTCGCGCTGCGTGCCTCCGAGAGACAACAGGACAGATGCGCCGTTTGACGCAACAAATGCGCGACATGACGATCGTCATCATGGTGCTAACTGTCGCGAGCGTCACGGCCGTTTTCCTCTCGTTAGCCAGGTAGGACGGCTTTTGGGTCCCAAAGCCCCCATGACCACTCCTCCCCTTATCGACGAATTGCTTCCCGCCGACTGGCAAGACGTCCGCCGTATCTATCTCGACGGCTTGGCCACCGGGCAAGCGAGCTTCGGAGTCGATGCCCCTGGGTGGGAGACCTGGGATGCAGCGCATCATCAGCACAGCCGGCTGGTCACGCGGCAGAACGGCCGCGTCGTCGCCTGGGGGGCGTTGGCGCCCGTTTCTCACCGCGCGTGCTATGCGGGCGTGGCCGAGGTGAGCCTTTACGTGGCCGCGGACTCGCGGGGGCAGGGCATTGGCAAGCGGCTGCTCCAGTCCCTCATCGAGTCGTCGGAGCGGCACGGCATCTGGACGCTCTGCGGCGCCACGTTTCCTGAGAACGCGGCCAGCATCGCCTTGCAATTGGCCTGCGGCTTCCGCGTCGTCGGCCGCCGCGAGCGGATTGCCCAGCGCGACGGAGCCTGGCGCGACACGGTCCTCACCGAGCGACGCAGCCGCGTCGTGGGGACAGGCCAGTGAAGTCGCTGGCCGCGAGGGCCGCAGGCCATTCGGGCTCTGCTCCGCGAGTACCTGACGCGCGGCTCACCGCAAAAAAGATGCCCCACGCAGATGGGGCAGGTATCTGCGCGGGGCGGGATGGGGTGTACCCATCCCCCTTATTCTTTCCTGCCCCAACGGATTCCGCTACTAGGGACTCCACTAGGGGCTGCGAAAAAGTGCTGGCCCGCGCGGGCGCATAAAAAAAGCTCCCGGAGCGCCGGCGTCCCAGGGGGGCAAAGGACTCCGTCTGTGTTCCGGGAGCGATTGGAGGCTGTGATTTGTGCGGCTTTTGGCGTCCTTGCAGCCGGGGGTCGATGTGAGTGGTCGATGCGATTCCGTAGCGACGTGATTCCGTAGCGACGTGGCCCGGCCTTCGCGGTTTCGAAGCGTCCCGCCGGCATCCATGCCAGGGGGGAACGCTTCGCGGCCCGCAGAGACGCCGCGCAGGCATCTCCGGTGCGGACCCACCACGTGGCTTTTTCTCGTGGCTTTTTTTGTGGCTTGTTGTAGCGCCCTAGCGCTGTGGCTAGGGGCCGGTTGCTTCCTTGCTTCGCTTTCGACCCCGCGTGGCCCTCGTGGTCACGGGGGTCGCGGTCACCCGTTCGTGGCGGGGAGAATACTGAGAACGGTCGCGGAGCGTCAATGGCAATTCCCGGCCACGGCCAGCCGCTGCTATCACCTCGACGGCGATGCGTCGCCCGGCCCGGTCAGCGCGGCGGGCTCGCTGCGCTCCTCCACCGTGGCCTCTCCGGCGAAGATGCTCTCCTTGATCACCCGCTCCGTAACCTCGGAGAGGTAGGTCTCCAAGACGTCGGATAACTTGAGGAACTGCGGCCAGAGCGTCTCATCGACAAACGACTGCGAGACGCGGGCCATGACCGTCGTGTAACGCTGGCCGGCGTAGCGGTACGGCTTGATGTCGTACCGCTGCAAGAGCGCGACGAACAACCGCCTCTGCCAGGCATCGTCCATGGAGAACCGCATTTCCCGCAGCGGGTCTTGGGCCTGAAACTGCCTCAGCCGCTCCAGCACGCGCTGCTTGGCATTGGCCGCCGCCTCCCGCTCCCCGGCATACGGCGTGCCGACGAACAGGGCCTCGATCTCGCGCAGCCGGGCGATGAGGGTGCGTTCGTCATCCATGATTGAGTGTTTTCCTCGACACTTACCGGCAAGTCCCTTGCCCGCGGTCTTCCAGGATCAACGCAATCGCATCGGCTAAGCTGGCGCGGCATTCTTCCAACGTCTTCCCTTGCCCGTTGGCGCCCGGAATCTCCGGGCAGTACGCGACATACCAGTCGCCGTCGCGCTCAAAAACGGCAGTGAAGTTGTTGTGCATCCAATTACCTGAGCTTCGCATCACCTCGGCTTGCTCGGCGCGATCGTCCCTTCCGCCGGGCTGCTGGCCGTGGCGTAGAGCTTCTTGGGGATTCGCCCGGCCAGGTACGCCAAGCGGCCGGCTTCCACGCCGGCTCGCATGGCCCGGGCCATGGCCAACGGGTCGCGGGCATGGGCGATGCCCGTGTTCAAGAGCACGCCGTCCACGCCCAGCTCCATGGCGATCGTCACGTCGCTGGCCGTGCCGACGCCCGCATCGACGATCACCGGGTAGTCCGGATCGCCCTCCTTGAGATACTCCAGGCAGATGCGGATATTGTTGGGATTGAGGATCCCCTGGCCCGAGCCGATGGGGCTGCCGGCCGGCATCACGCTGGTGGCCCCGGCGGCCTTCAGCCGCTTGGCCGTGATCGGGTCGTCGGTCGTGTAGCAGAGCACCGCGAAGCCCTCGGCCACGAGCTGCTCGGTCGCTTGCAGCGTGGCCACGGGGTCGGGCAGCAGCGTCTTGCTGTCGCCCAGCACTTCGAGCTTCACCCAATCGGCGCCGGGGTTTTCCAGGCCCAGCAGAATCTCCCGCCCGAGCCGGGCCACGCGGATCGCATCCTCGGCGGTAAAGCACCCGGCCGTATTGGGCAGCAGGATGTAGCGCCGCGTATCGATGAAATCCAGCAGGTTGTTGCCGGCCGCGTCGATCAGCCGCTCGCGCCGCACGGCCACCGTGATGCACTCCGTGCCGGAGGCCTCCAGCGACTCGGCCATGAGCTGATGGTTGGCGTACTTGCCCGTGCCGACGATCAACCGGCTGACGAGCGTGTGGCTGCCGAGACGGAGTGGATCGGTGCCGCTCCGAGATTCTTCGCTGCGATCAGAATGACCACTGCGCTCCGGCCCGTCGAGAGGCGGAGTCTTCGGGGGCGGAGTCGTTGTGGGCATTCGCGTCTAACCTCCTCCG
>JBGQHD010000209.1:0-7568 GCA_041497795.1 Planctomycetia bacterium | reverse complement strand
GGGTCTCGCCCTGGGTGACCGTGACAGCGGTTTTTGTGCCGGTTTCGAGCGCCAGTGTCGCCAGGATCGTCGTGATGTCTTGCGAATCGTTGATCGGTGGAATCAGATCGCCGGTCGAAGGCGGCCACGCGCCGTCGGCCCCCTGTCTCTCGCGGACGTGCTTGGCGAGCCGCTCGATCACCCCGCGCTGTGATGGTTCAATTTTGTCCGCCGCCTGCAGGGCCAGCATCGCGTACACGGCCCCCACGCTCAGCGCTTGGGCCGCGGGCCGCTTATCGTCGGCATTGGCGAGCAGTTTGGCCCGATTGTCGTCGGCCAGAGCAAAGGCCGTCACTTCGGCCAAGGCGTCTTTGTTCACGGTGAAACCATGCCGCTGGGCTTCGTGCATCGTCCAGATCATCATCGGCACGTGATGGCAGGAGGCGCACTTCCGCTCGCGCATCCAAGCCATGCCGCGCGTCTCGAGATAGCCGAGGGCCTTCCGCAACCCGTCGTCGGCCGTGGTCGGCTCTGCAATCTCGGGCCGCGCGAGTTGGCGATTGGGCTCGGCGGCAATCCCTTGCGTCAGAAACCAGCCTTGCACCGTTGCGAAGAGAGCCAAGGTCGCGGGAACGACGGTACGCATGGTGGTCTCCGGCGTGACACAGGGCCGTGGGGAGGGAAGAAAAACAATCACGCTTGTTGGGGGGACGTAACTCCAGGAATAGGATACTTGTTCGAGCCGACGGGAGCAAACGTCGTCGGAGGGCGGGAGGGCCGGCCAACCTGGAGATGCCACCGCCGTCCAAACGGCCGCCAAGCTGCTGCCGACTCTAGCCACTTCCATCACCGGCCAACATAATGGGCTCAAACTCAACCCAACACACGGACGATACGATGTCACGCACACTTGGCCGATTTGCTTGCGCGCTGCTTCTCAGCCAGGCATTTTGTCTCACGCGAACGCCGGCTTCTAGCGCCGATGAGGCGGTAGAACTCACTTCGCCGGTCGGCGGCGAGAAATGGTGCGCCGACAGCCTGCACCACATCACTTGGACTGGCGCGTCTCCAACTGCTACGGTGAAGATCGAGCTCTCCACCGACGGCGGCAAGAGCTGGGGCCAGGTCGCGGCGTCCGTGCCTAACTCAGGTCGCTTCTTGTGGCGCGTGCCGGCGCGCAACTCGGAGCATTGCCTGTTCCTGATTACAGCGACCGGCGCCCGCGGGGCGGTCTCAGTCAAGCCCTTCGCCATCGTCGCCTCGCAAGAGGTGAAGGACTACGAATGGACCAACGTCACGCGCAAGGCCGACTTCGCCCCGCGCGACGGAGCGGGGGCCTTGACCCTCGGCGGCAAGATGTGGTTCCTGGGCGGCTGGAATCCGGGCGACAAGAGACATTTTCCCCGCATCTGCAATAACGAGGTCTGGAGCTCCACCGACGGCGCGGCGTGGACGCTGGTCAAGCCGAACACGTTTCTCGACGCGGCGTTCGACGCCACCAAGGACTGGGAAGGCCGGCACACGGCCGGCTACGTCGTCCATCGCGGGAAGATGTGGATCGTCGGCGGCGACGTCAACCAAGGGCATTATCACTTTGACGTCTGGAACTCCGCCGACGGCCGCGTCTGGACCTTCGTGAACAAGGATCGGCCGGTGCCGTGGGGTCCGCGGGCCCTGCACTACACGGCGGCGTTCAAGGACCAGATTTGGGTCATCGGCGGCCAGACGGTGCCGCAGTTCGCGCCCGAGAAGGAGGTCTTCTACCGCGATATCTGGACCAGTGCCGACGGCCTCGACTGGAAACGCATCGAGCCGCGCGGCGACTATTGGCCGCAGCGCGGCATGATCGGCGGCAGCGTGGTGTTCCACGACCGGCTGTGGATTCTCGGCGGCGGCACCTACGACACGCCGAAGATTCCCCGGCGCAAGTTCTATAGCGACGTCTGGAGCACGGCCGACGGAGAGAAGTGGACTCAGCACATCGAGCTGGCCCCCTGGGAACCGCGGCAATATCACGACGTGACCGTGTTCGACGGCCGCCTGTGGGTGATGGAGGGCTACTCGCCCGCACGCGGCAACCGCAACGACGTCTGGTACTCGGCCGACGGCGTGAATTGGTACGAGCTGCCAAAAACTCCCTGGGACCCGCGCCACGCGGCCAGCGTCTTCGTCCACGACGGCGGGCTGTGGATGGTGGCGGGCAACAACATGCAATCGGACGTCTGGAAGCTCACCCGAAAGTAGCTGCCGCGAGCCGAGCGGCAGCGGGAACCGGCGCTAGCTGGCATCGGCTTCCAGCCGATGCGGACGCACGGGCAGGATGCCCGTGCCACGCCATGAAACAGGCAGTGGCCAAACTCATTGACGAACGGGAAGCACGCTGGTATACAGGAAACTCGACAAGGCATTCAGGACGCCCCGCGATGTGCAACATTGATGTGTGATGTTCACCAGAGCTTCCGTCCTTTTCTGCCCTTTCTGGGCTTTAGCTGAAGCGCGCGCCAATGACGCCGGCGTGTCCGGCGTGAGGCAATCTGAGGCGCATGCCGCCGGCCGGTAGGCCCGCGGCTGTCGGCCCTAGGTCTCCTGCTGCCTCGCTTTGAAGCGATGGCGCCGCGTTTTGACTTGCGTCGGGAATTGGTTTCTCTCATCCTCTTTTTTTGGAAGGGAAGCATTCATGCGCTCTGACCTCTGTCGCTCGCGGAAGGGTTTCACGCTCATCGAGTTGCTCGTGGTGATCGCCATCATTGGCATGTTGATTGCCCTCTTATTGCCGGCCGTGCAGGCCGCGCGTGAATCAGGCCGCCGCGCGGCCTGTCAAAATAACCTCAAGCAGATGGGCCTGGGCATCCACAATTACCATGACACCAGAACGACGTTGCCTCCCAGCCGCCGCGGGCCACAACATGCCACGTGGTTCGTGCTGATCCTCCCCTATGCTGAACAAAACGCCCTCTACGACCAGTGGGACCTCGATAAGACGTATTACGAGCAGACGCCGGCGGTGCAAAACGCGTTCGTGCCTTTTTATGCTTGCCCAAGCCGGCGGACCTTTGCCATGCCTAGCACGCAATTCGAGGTCTCCAGCACCGGCACTCCCGATTCCCTGGAGCACCCGGGTACGCAAGGGGACTATGCTTGCAATGGTGGCCAGTTTTATAACGCCATTGTCGATCACCCGCTGTGTCGGGGCCCCATGTGCTACGCGAATGCCACGGTATCTGGCACCGGCCAAGTCACGTCCTCGCAATCGCAAACCGGTCTGAACTCCATCCTGGATGGGACCAGCAACACGTTTCTCGTCGGCGAGAAGCATTCCGTGCGCAGCAAGTGGGGCCAGAGCGGTCCGTCGTGGGGAGAGGGCTCGATCTGGAATGGCGACTTCGCCCGCAACTTTTCCAGAATCGCCGGCCAGACCAAATGGAACCTGGGTCAAGGGCCTGAGGATCTCACTGGCCCGTGGCATTGCAAATTCGGCAGCTACCACCCCAAAATCTGCCAGTTTCTGTTTGCCGACTGCCATGTGAAGATACTGCAAAACTCGATCGATATGGATACCCTTCAGAAATTGGCATGCAGAAACGACGGCAACGTGACCCCCGAGTATTAATCCGGTTTCTCAAGCGACGCAAAGCAGCCCTCTGTGAGGCGGCAAATCGTGCCGCCTCGCAGGGCTGCGCCATCGGCACGAGTGCGACCGCCATGCCTCGAAGTCAAGTTCATGGCCTGCTCTTTGCGACAGCGACTGCGCTGGCCGCCGTACTGCCCGGCTGTGGCCAGCATGCCAACTCGTCTCAAGAGAACCTCAACAAGGCGCAAGCTGCCCTTGAGGCCGGGCTCGACGCTTGGAGCAGAAAGGAACCGCCGGAGCAGTTCGCGGTCAGCGATCCCGACTGCAAAGCGGGCTACCGCCTCCTGAGCTTCTTGACTGCCGAAGCGAAGGGGGTTGACGGGACGTCTGACCAGTTTCGCTTTCGGGTGGCGCTGACGCTCAAAGATCAGCAGGGACGGACGCTGGACAAAGAAGTGTTGTACCTGGTCCAACTGGGGGACACGATTAGTATCCACCGTGAGGAGAGAGAAGAGGGAAAGAAAAAGTAGAGCAGGGGGGAAAGAAAAGGGGACGCAGCTCGGGCTACGGCGGAATTACGTCTTCCGGAATGTGTCGCCCCGGCACGGTATCCCGCTGCTCGGCGATGCAGAGTCATCGAGCAAGGCCTTCCCGAGAGATCGGGGAGGCCTTGCCTTCTTTGGGCAGCATTCGGGGACGCTAGACGGCCCGAAAGGGGAGGTTGGTCAGATCGACGTTGCCGCCGCTGAGGATGATGCCCACGCGCTGGCCGGCCACATCGAGGCGCTTTTCGAGCAGCGCCGCGACGGGCACGGCCGATGACGGCTCGATGACGATCTTCATCCGCTCCCAAACGTGCCGCATGGCGCTCTCGATCGCCTCTTCGGAGACCGTCACGATCTCATGCACGTGGCGCTGGATCGCGGCGAAGGTCAGCTCTCCCAGCGAGGTGCGCAGCCCGTCGGCGATGGTTTGAGGGTTCTCAGAAGGGAGGATGTGCCCGGCGCGGAGCGAACGATAGGCGTCGTCGGCCCCGGCCGGCTCGGCGGCGATGACGCGGGTTTTCGGCGAGACGCCGGCCGCGGCGATGGCGGTGCCGCTGACGAGGCCGCCGCCGCCGACGGGGGCCAGCAGATAGTCAAGATCGGGGGCGTCGGCCAGCAGCTCCAGCGCCGCGGTGCCTTGCCCGGCGATGATCCGCGCGTCGTTGTAGGGATGGATCAGCGTCGCCCCGGTTTCGGCCACGACGCGGGCGGCGGTCGCCTCGCGGTCGGCCACCGTCGGCTCGCAGGGGATGATCTGGGCCCCGTAGTCGGCCACGGCTCGGCGCTTCACCTCGGGGGCGTTGCGCGGCATGACGATGTACGCCTTGGCGCCGCGCAGCCGGGCCGCCAGCGCCAGGGCCTGCGCGTGATTGCCCGACGAGTGCGTGGCCACGCCGCGGCGCAGGGCCTCCTCGGGCAACGAAAAGACGGCGTTGCAGGCGCCGCGGAACTTGAACGCGCCGACCTTTTGCAGGTTCTCGCACTTGAAGAACAGCCGGGCGCCGGTCAGGCGGTCGAAGAACGCGCTGGTCATCACGGCGTGCGGTGAGCGTAGGGCGCAATGCGCCGGGCGGCCTGGCGAATGTCGTCGATGGTCGGGAGCGACTTCATGATCAGGCTCGCGGTTGGCCACGCAAGGAGAGAAGCGAGTGCCGAACGTCCAACATCGAACGTCCAACCAACTTCGAACCGCAGTCTCTTCGTTCAAAGTTGGACGTTGGGCGTTGGACGTTCGATGTTCGGACAAAAAAACGCCCACGACCCAACCGCGGGACGTGAGCGCAAAAGCCGCAAACAAGGTCGGGCCGGCGCCGGTTCCTTGCGCTTGTAAACGAGAAGTCCTGGACAAACCCACGTGCGGCACGTTTCCAACATGCCCTGACCCAAGCACCTTCGTCGGGCACTTTGGAAAACGTGCCCCACAGCCGCTAGAACCCTCGGAACGGATGCACTGCCTTGTCCTTCCCGGCTAACATCTGGTCGACGGTCGGACGGCCTTGCATCGCGTTGGCAATCGCTTGCTTGGTGGCTTCGTAGTTGTAGTCGTAGATCTTCTTGTCGTCCGCCGCTTCCCAGTGGATGAACACGCCGCAAACGATCACCAAGTCTTCCGCTTGATCCTTCTTGATCTGCCCCGAGGCCACGCTGTCGGCCACGGCCTTGCCCACCGCGGCCTGCGCCGGGCCGAACATCTGTACCGCCTGCTTGGCGCCGTTGATCGTGACCTTGGTCACCAACACCGTGGAGGGCTTCACCGCTAGGTTGGGTGCCAACACGGCCAACAGGTTGGAATGACCCTTGCTTTGATTGGCCAGCGCGTTGGCAAACGCCTGACCGACCGGCCCGTCCTTGCTGCCAATCAACAAGTCAATATGGGCGATTTCGTTTCCCTCGCCGACCAACGCTTCCCCGACGTACATCGACATGGCGACTCTCCGCGCACGAAATAAGTGATTGGCCAGAAGGCTACGGACTACAGGCTTCGGGCTGCGGCATCGGCAGCCCCAAGTCCGGAGTCCAAGCAACGGGTAGCTGAACTCGCCAGAGTTCAGCCCCCCGAAGTCTGGCGACTTCGGCTACAGGCTGAACTGAAGGCCCGACCACGCCAGAACGTATCAAACCCGGCCCAGATTGCAAGCACCCAAAACCAAACGGTGGAAAAACCGTTGACCCCTCGCGCTAGGGTGGTTGCACTCTTCCCGGCCTGGGGTATCTTGGCGGCCTATTTCCGCAGTCTGCGTAGGCTGTGCATCTTTGTCACGTCAGACACGCCGCGGGTCAATCCCCGCCAGGGAGGCTTAATAATGGCGCGATTGTGCTATCTAGCAGGGTTGCTTCTGGCTGGCATCTTGCTGCCGGTCCACGCGGAGGACTCCAAGCCCAAACAGAGCGCGGCCAAGGAGACGCCTGCTGCGGAGAGCACCACCAAGGAGAGTGGTGCCAAAGAGCATGGCACCGCGGCCAAACCAGCGAGTGCAGCCGCGAAAGCTGCGGCGAAAGACGAAATCCCCCTGTGGCCCTTCGAGAAGAAGCTGATCGAGCTAACCAACGCCGAGCGCCGCCGTTACGGCCTTTCGCCCCTGAGCATCGAGAGGGACTTGCTTACGTCCACCCGCGATCACTGTTACTGGATGGCTTCCGCTCGCTCCTTGCAGCACACCACGGCAGCGGTCGCCGAGAACATCGCTATGGGCCAGCGGTCCTGCGAAGAGGCCCTCGGCTCGTGGATGGCCTCGCCCGGCCATCGGGCCAACATCCTGGGCAGCTACAGCCGCCTGGGGATGGCCGCATACCAGACGTCGGACGGGACGATCTACTGGTGCTTGCAGTTCCAGCCGTAGTGCCCCTGGAGGAGCAAAGCAGCCCGGCTGCTTTGGAGCAGCCGGGCTGCTATTCGCCGCTATTTCCACGAGAATTGCTGCCCCGTCAGCTTCTCGAAGGCTTCGATGTACTTGGCCCGCGTCTGGGTCACCACGTCGGTGGGCAAGGCCGGGGGCGGGCTGTTCTTGTCCCAAGGGGTCGATTCCAGCCAGTCGCGCACGAACTGCTTGTCGAACGACGGCGGCGAGCTGCCCGGCTGGTATTGATCGGCCGGCCAGAAGCGGGAGCTATCCGGCGTCAGCACCTCGTCGATCAAGATCAGCTCGTCGTCCACCTGGCCGAACTCGAACTTGGTGTCGGCGATGAGGATGCCCCGGCGGGCGGCGTGCTCGGCCCCGCGGCGGTAGATGTCGAGGCTGCGGGAGCGCAGCTCCTCGGCCAGCTTGCGACCCACGCGCTGGCACATCTCCTCGAACGAGATATTGATATCGTGGCCGGATTCTTCCTTGGTGGCCGGCGAGAAGATCGGCTCGGGCAGACGGTCGCTTTGCTTCAGCCCCGGCGGCAGCTTCAGGCCGCAGACGGTGCCCGACTGGCGGTACTCTTTCCATCCCGAGCCGGCCAGGTAGCCGCGCACCACGCACTCGATCGGC
>JBGQHD010000208.1:0-7579 GCA_041497795.1 Planctomycetia bacterium | reverse complement strand
GTGCCATTTCCACCAAGGCGACTTCCATGGGGTCGCCCAACAGCTTCGTTTCGCCGTGGTTGGCTGCTTCCTTCAGGTCGTGGCAAAGCAGTGCCGTCTCGAGGAAGCGCAGGGCGGTTCGCTCGAGGCCGGCGCACTGGTGGATTGTCGTGGGGCCATCTCCATGGCCTGGTAGGTAGACTTTCCGAACCGCCATGCGATTCTGGGTGAGCGTGCCGGTCTTGTCCGTGCAGATGACCGTGGCCGAGCCGAGCGTCTCCACCGCCGGCAAGTGGCGGATCAAGGCACTGCGGCGGGCCATCCGCTGCGATCCCATCGCCAGGGCCAGCGTGACCGTGGGCAGCAACCCCTCGGGCACGTTGGCGACGATGATGCCAATGGCGAAGATGAAATTCGCCCAAAACGACAGGCCGAGCACCTGCCCGATCAAAAAGAACACCACCCCCAGTGCCGTGGCGAACAAGGCAACGAGGCGGCTGAGACGCACGATTTCCTGCTGCAACGGGGAGAGAACTTCGCGTGTGTTCTGAGTCAAACGGGCAATCTTGCCGAATTCGGTGTACATCCCTGTCGCGAAGACCAGCGCCGTGGCCTGACCGGCGACCACGGACGTTCCCGCCAACAAGACGTTCCGGCTATGAATCAGCTCCTCCTCCGGCTGGGGCAGCTCGTCGCGCGCTTGAGGCAGCGATTCTCCGGTAATCGTGGCGGTGCTGACGCGTACGCCCAGCGCTCGCAGCAGGCGGGCATCCGCAGGCACGTCATCACCGCCATCCAGGAGAACCACGTCGCCCGGGACGAGCGATTCGGCGGGAAGCTCTTGAATGGAACCATCACGGACCACCTTGACCTGGTGGGGTAGTAATTTCTGCAAGGCAGCCAGGGCCTTTTCGGCACGGTACTCCTGCCAGAAAGAGAACAGGGCATTGATCAGGATCACACCCAGGATCGCCGCGCCGAGCGCGCCCATGCCACCGCCCGGCTCGAACCACTCCGCCAGGAACGCCAAGGCGGCCGCAATCCACAGAATCAAGGCAAAGAAATGGGTGAAGCCCTTGAGGAATCGCTGGAACAGAGGGACCGAGGGAAGTCGAAGAATCTGGTTCGGGCCAAACTCCCGCAGACGTCGGCCCGCTTCGTCGGCGGATAGACCCTCCAGGCCGCTGCGAAGGCTCTCGAGAGCTTCGTCAACCGAAAGCTGTTGGATTCTCATCGCAGAACCGACGGAGCAGGATGTCGGCAGTTCTCGTGGAGGGTTTCGGTGGTCTAGACATCACCAAGACTGTGCTCAGGAACAACTGCCTTTCACAGCCGTGCGAGTATCGCGGCGTCTAGCGATTGGGCCAAGTCTCGGAGGGGCGGGGAGATTTCTACCGGGTACGGTGTGCTGTCCTCCAGAGTGCGAAAATGCTGCGGCAATTGAGCCAAATTGGCGGCGGCCCGCGCGCGTGTTTCTGCCAGCGAGGGGGATTCCAACCGGCTCCCGTGCTGCATCACCGGCCGAATCAGCGGCTCGCCTGCCTGCGGGTCGTCTTCCAAGGTGACCACGTCGCCGGCCATCAGCCCCTGATCGTAAGTGCGGAAAACCTGCTTACGGCCGGGCCAGGTGGCTTTGCCTTCGGAACGCTTGCGCCGCGGGCGACCGGCGTATTCTTGCAGTTTGTACGCACAATCCAAGTAAGGCGCGTCGGCCGACGCGTCCAACCGGCTGCCGATGCCAAAGCCATCGATTGGGGCGCCAGATGAGATGAGATCGCGTAATTTGAACTCGTCCAAGTTTCCGCTGGCGAAGATCGTCACGTCGGGCAGCCCGCCCTCATCCAGAATCTGGCGTACGCGCCGAGCGTGCTCGGCCAAGTCACCGCTGTCGAGCCGGACGCCCTGGATGCGGATGCCTTGCAACCTCAATCGTGATGCCAGCTCGACGATTTTCTCGGCCGCCGCTTCGGTGTCATACGTGTCAATCAGCAAGACCACATTGTCAGGGTTGGCGTGGGCGAAGTGCTCGAACGCCTGCAATTCGTCGTCGTGAGCTTGCACATACGAGTGAGCCATCGTGCCGTAGAGCGGAATGTCGTAGAGCTGACCGGCCAGGACCGTGGCCGAGCCGGAAAACCCCGCGAGGTAGGCTGCCCGTGCGGCCAGCAGCCCGGCCTCGGCACCGTGCGCCCGACGCATGCCAAAATCGACCAACAGCTTGTCCGTGGCCACCAACACGCAGCGGGCAGCCTTGGAGGCGATCAGCGTTTGGAACTGAAGAATGTTGATCAGCCGGGACTCGACCAACTGGGCCTGCGGCAGGGGTGCGGTGACTCGCAGGATCGGCTCGTGAGGAAAGAAGACGGTTCCTTCCGGCATCGCGTGGACCTCACCCGTGAATCGCCATTCCGCGAGGTACTCGACGAAGTCGCGCCGGAAGCGGCCACCGGAAACGAGCCAATCGAGGTCGGCAGGCGTGAATCGCGCGCTGGCCAGATAGTCCAGGGCCTGTTCCAATCCGGCGGCCATCAGAAAATTGCGTCCGCGAGGCAGCTTGCGCACAAAGAACTCGAAGACGGCCACGTCGTCCATGCGCCGGTCGAAATACGCCTGCAGCATCGTGAGCTGGTAAAGGTCGGTCAGCAGCACGCTTGATTCGGCGTTCATGGAAGCTATCCACACAGGACACGTGAACCGTTCATCACGCCTGCCGCTTTGCTTCCGCAGTGCATGACGCGTGGACTCGCTCTAGGATTGGCAAAACGAGGCTGACGCTTCGATATCCTTCAAGGCTTGCTCAGCGCCCGCCTCATCGAGAACTCCGGCAGCGGCCCGCTCGACTGCACAAATCATCCGGAAGATGTGCGCCGTTTTCTCCGGCGAGTCTTCCCGCGATTTGAGATGGCCGACCATGGCCAGGGCCATATCGTGGACCCTTGACGTTTCCACTAACGTTGTCATGGGTTAACTCCTTTTTCCGAACGGTCACCGACACAAAACCGCGCAAAAACCCGAATCGCCAGAGCGGACAGGCAGTTCACAGGCTCGCGCGCGCTTGGGTCTGGGCCGCAATTCGCGCGCCATCTTCCGACACGTCGATCTCGCTGACTTCCGCGGCGCGGGAGTCCTTCAAGTCGGCGGCGTCTATTTCCGTCGCCGCGCGGCTGGACATGCCGTAGAACTCATTCAGCGAATCGGCCTCCACCGCATTAGATGCTCTCGTGGCACAGAAGCTCTTCCAACCGATGGCGGTCGGCTTCTTCGGCCTCAATCGCCCGCTCGCTCTCGGCACAGCGATGGTCTGTTGTGTACCAGTAATCCAGCCGCCCTTCCAAGGGGCGACCCGATCCGTGTCGTTCGAGGACTACCGGCGTTTTGCAGTATTTGCAGACTTTGGTCACGACGGGTGGATAGTGTAACATGGTGGTTTCCCTTTCTCTAATCGTGTCGCAATGCCTTTAGGAACTGCCTGGGTCGCGAACCAACCACGGCTCTCGCGCAGCCGCAAAGCAACAGCGACGTACGGCGACCAGATCCGGCCGGCGCATGGCGGTCGCAATAGGTGTGCCGATAGGCGGACGATGGCGAGCGCTCTTGGCCCGGCGCACATGGCGAAGCTGCGTGTCTCCCTCGTAACCAGCAGGGCAAAAACAGTTAACCGGCTGTCCGGCGCCTTCGCCTTTTCGACGCGGCCCCCGGCCGGAGCGCGCGCGATTTCGCACATGATCGTGCGTCCTCGCACCTGCGGGGGACAAGGCTGTGGCATTGGCCCCAGGGTCGGTCTCGGCCCGAGGTCCTGGCGCGCGTTTTGCCGTTCCCGCTGTCGCGGCAACGGGCGCGCCGAAGGCGTCGAATTTCGGGGCTTTCCCTGTCAACCTAGAGCAAGCCAGCCGAGCGGCTGGTTGCAACCTTCGCTGGAGTGAATCTCATGGACTGGCTACCCAAAGGATGCGTGGTGGTTCCAGTTGACTTCTCCGACGAATCGTTGGCCGCCGTGAACCTGGCACTCGACCTGGTCGAAGATGCGTCGCAGGTGCATGTCTTGCACGTCCTCGCCGAACTTTCGTACGCCGAGAAGGGGTTCGCGCGGGCGACGGTGGATAGTTTTGACCAGGATCGCCGCCAGTATGCCGAGGGAGTGTTGCGCAAGGCACTCGTCGGGCCGCAGTACGCGAAAGTGCAGCAAAGCGTCGCTATCGGCGACGCAGGCCGAGAGATTGTCGATTACGCCCAAAAGGCCGGCGCCGAGTTGATTGTGATTCCGTCCCACGGCCGCACCGGGTTGAAACGGCTACTGATCGGCTCGGTCGCCGAGCGCGTGCTGCGACTGGCACACTGTCCCGTGTTGGTGTTGCGCTCGTAGGACGATGAAGCCTGACTGGTGTGTTTGACGTCGGTCGAAAGCGGCGGCTGGGCCTCCACGTTACGACGAAAGAAGGGAGCCAACATGCAACTCACGACCGTGAGGATTGAAAAGCCAGAAGACACCAACTTCATCCTGGGGCAAACGCACTTCATCAAGTCCGTTGAGGACATCCACGAGGCGTTGGTGACCGCCGTGCCAGGGATCAAGTTCGGGCTGGCGTTTTGCGAAGCCTCCGGCAAGTGCCTTGTCCGTTGGTCGGGCACGGATTCCGGCATGGCCGAACTGGCACGAAAGAATGCCGCAGCCATCGGAGCCGGTCACTCCTTCATCGTCTTCCTGGGCGATGGCTTCTACCCGCTGAACGTGCTGAACGCGCTGAAGGAAGATGGTGCCGGAAGTCTGTCGCCTCTTCTGCGCCACGGCCAACCCCACAGAGGTCGTCCTGGCCGAGACGGAGCAGGGGCGGGGAATCCTCGGCGTGGTGGACGGGTTCTCCCCGAAGGGCATCGAGGATGAGCGTGAGATCAAGTGGCGGAAGGACTTCCTGCGGCAGATCGGCTACAAGCTGTGATGGCAGCGGTTCACGATCTAGGCCTGCGGCTTGGCGTCGCTGGAAACCTCCGAGTTCTGATCTCCTGAGACGGTGCTCGATTGCTCCCGGATTCGCCTGCACGTGCGGGCGGCGAGTCCCACAGGAGGCGTCACGTGTTCACGGTCGGCTTCCAGTGGGACCAGGGCCAGGCGCAGGACTTCCACGCACTGACGTACCGTCACGCTGGTTTGCAGCGTTTGCTCGACGTGCCGGACTTCCTCCTCTTCCAGGGCGTCCAGCAAATACCCGACAAGCTCCAGGTGCATACTCGGCCTCACATCTTCGGATGCTCGCGATGCCACGCTGCGTTCAGCGTCACGAGCGCTTGATGGATTCGCGACTTGATGGTCCCCAGGGGCAAATGCAGGACTTCTGCCGCCTCCCGGAACTTCAGCCCCTGAAAATAAATCAGCAGTACCACGAGCTGCAACGGCTCGGGCAGCACACTCACGGCCGCGCGGGCCCAGGCGGCCCGCTCACGCTCCTCGGCTTGCTCTACGGGGGATGCAGTCTCGGACTCCAGCAGCTTGAGCAACGTTCCAGCATCAGTGTCGCCCGTCCAACGTTCCTCGTCGAGGCTGAGGGCTCGCTGTCGCCCTTCTTTTCTGAGAGCGTCAACGGCTTGGTGCAGGGCGATGCTATAGAGCCAGGGACGAACGCGGCGGTCCTCCCTAAAGAGTTTGCGTTTCTCGTGGAGACGAAGAAACGTCGACTGAAAGACCTCTTCGGCCAGGGGCGCCCTGCCCAGGTACCGCAGCAGAAAGTTGTAGATCGGCCGCTCGTACCGGTGCACCAGCCTCTCAAACGCGCCGACGTCGCCGTGGTCGCGGTAGCGAACGAGCAATTCCTCGTCGCTGTCCCCGGCGTCGGTCTGCCGAGATGGGGGGGGCTGGGCCTGTAATGTCTTCGTCATCACCGTTTCCGCGTTCGTCGGCGTAGGCAAAGGTCGCGACGCCGGAACAAGGCAAGTCTCGCGCCACGCCGTCAAACCCAGGCGATGAAAGCCAACGAGCGGTGATTTCAGCGCAAAAAAAGAGGCCCAGTCTTCTGACTGGGCGGAGAGACTCAGTTATTGCTCGTCGTCCCTGCGACGCCTCGCACGTCGCCCCGAAGGCCATTTGCCTGGCTATCCAGAGGCAAATCTCCGACGCCAAGACGTTACCGAGGCAACGAGCCCCGCACAGCGGATCCTCCACTTGAGCCGGCAAACGTCGCTACCGGGTCCAAAGGGACTCTGGAGTTTCGGACCCGTCCGCCGTCTCTCCCGCCATCCGGCATCCTGCCGGCGAGAAGGAGGCGACCAACACCCGGTGCCGCTTGGGCAGCCGTACCGCACAGCACCGGTCACGCACGTACTTGGCTCTCCGCGTTGGGTGACATTCACGGCCGTCAGCCTATCACCCGCGCTTGACCGTCTATGGCAAATCCAGGTCTGCTACAGCGATCAAGTGGCTTCCAGCCAAATCTCGCCTCCTTCCAAGATTAATACGCTCACCGCGGCAACTCGGTTTGGCCAATCGGTGACGCCGGTAGCCGGCCAGCGGTCGTTGGGCTAGTCGACCAGCTCCCTTCGCGACCACCATACTGTGCGGATATGGTGCAGCGATAGGGCCGTTCCGCGCGCCTGGCGACGGTGGCCACACCCGCGTCGGCCAGGTTCTGCAACTTGCGCATGCAGCGAAGATCCCCTTTCTACGTCAGTTTCTCGTAAATTCCCAAGCGTGGCCCCCCACGGTCGAAACAGCGCCGCGCCTGATGCTGGAAACATCTCCTGCTTCCCCGTGACCAGCACTACCGCGCTAAGCATCGCGGCTCAGGCTACGGACTGTGCGGGCCAGATGCACTGCGATAGACAGGACTTCCAGTCGCCCGTCGGGCGCAAGAGGGATGCTATCGGACGTGAGCACCCTACTGAATCCGACGGCGACGATCCGCTCAGCAGCTCCCGGCGCCATCACGGCGTGCGTGAAGGCCGCAGAAATCTCGCGGGCTCCCACTTGTCGCAATGCCTCTGCCGCTCCGGCCAGCGTCCGTCCGGTACTGGCCATGTCATCGACCACCAGGCAGGGCCGATTCCTTACGTCGCCCAAGACCTGTAGCTGAGTCGTTTCATCCGGCCGGGGCCGCCTCTTGGCAATCACCGCCAGGGGCGCGTTCAGTGCCAGGGCGTATCTTTGCGCCCGTTTCAGACCGCCGGCATCCGGTGACACGACGACCAGGTCCTTGCTGCCCCAGCTTGTGATCCGCGGGAGAAACACCTCGTCGGCGTGCAGCAGCGTGACGGCCATCGGCATGGCGCTTTCGAGCGCGGGTGAGTGCAGGTCGAGCGTCACCAGATGGTCGATTCCCACGGAAGCGAGCAGTCGGCCGGCGACCTGCGCTGAGCGCGCGTCGCCCTCACGGCTGCGCTGGTCCTGCCTGGCGTATCCGAAATACGGCACGATCGCCGTCACTCGAAGGGCTCCCGCAGCCCGCGCAGCATCCGCCAGCAGCGCCAGGATCATCAAGTGGTCGTTGACCGGCGGGCAGGTCGGCTGCACGATGAAAACCGTCGCCTGGCGCACGTCTTCACCAATGTGCACGCGCGCCTCGCCGTCGGCGAAGGCGCCGATCTCAGCCGCGGCCAGCGGCACCTCAAGCTC
>JBGQHD010000207.1:0-7614 GCA_041497795.1 Planctomycetia bacterium | reverse complement strand
CCTGGGCGGTCGTCGGCCGCACGGTGATGAACCTGGACGAGTTCATCACGCGGGAGTAGATAACGTGGTGCACGCGGCTCGCGTGCCTGGGTTTCCCGTCTCATCGCGGAGACGGCGATCGCCGTGACGGCATGATGGCCGGCCCGCGCTGGGTACGAGTTATAGGTTGCATACATCGGCGTAGCCCTGTGGGCCGTCGGTGCGCGTGTTCGCAAGCTGACACGAGCAGGTGGAGGGTGGTACAGTGGGAGACAAGTGTGGCTACGTAGACCTGATACCGGGTGGGCTACCCATTCACTACTTGTTTCTCGTCACATGTTTTGCTATCGCGTGGTTTGTGAGTCGCCGCGGCTGGGTGGCGGTCATTGCATCTATCCCAGGTGCAATTGCTGCAAATCATGCGTGGCGATGGCTGGTATTAGGTTGGTTGTTGGATGAGGCAGGCGATGCATATCCATTCCTACCAACGTGGACGCACGGCAGCCCGCTAAGCCTATGGACGTTTGAGCCGTTGATTCTGGGCTGGGTTGTCCCTCTGGGGGCGATGTGGTGCCTTGTGACAGTTGCGCAGGCGGGACGACGGGAAAGGCCACGAATGGCGCGCCTGCGCTTTTCGCTCAAGACGTTGTTGGTGGTCGTAGGCCTGATCAGTGTATTGCTCGCGTGCTTAGGACGGCCGCTGAGCGTGTATGTTAAGGAGCGGATCGTCGTGAACAGGCTAATTGCGCGCGGGGGAAACGTCGAATATGAGGGCTGGCGGGTTGCCTGGGTATGGCTGCCTATCGTCGACGAAGAGACTATTGGAGAGCTTAATAGGCTCGGCATGCTAAGGACGCTGGCTTGCACGCAAGGACGAAGCAAAGAGGGCAACAAGTGGGCGTGTCTAGCGGCATGTAGGAATATAGAGGAATTGGTCCTTTTTCAGGCCAATGTAGGGGACGACGATTTGGAATACGTAGCTGCACTTCCGCAGCTTAGGTCGCTTGGTTTGGGCTACACACACGTTACGGATGCGGGTGTGGCGAGGCTGAGAGGCGTGAGTTCGCTGGAGGTTATTGATCTTGAGGGAACCGCCATTACGGGTCGCTGTGTTCGTGACGTATGCGAGATGAAGCAGTTGACCTGGCTGAACGTGGAGCGAACGCAGCTCAGCTCTACAGATGTCGCGAAGATAAAGGAGGCGTTGCCGAAGTGTGACGTGGTCCATTGAATTGGGTCTAACCGTGCGCTTGAACCTGGTCGTTCTACACGTGGCAGACATCGAGCGATCGCGCCGCTTCTACGAGGCAATCGGCCTGACGTTCGCCCGCGAGCAGCACGACCAAGGGCCGGTGCACTACGCTTGCGACACGGACGAGATGGTCGTGGAGCTTTATCCAAGTCGGACGGCGGACAGTGCGCCGGGCGATGGACCGGCCCTGACGCTCGGGTTTTGCGTGTCCTCAATCAAGGCCGTGGCGGAGCGCGTCCTGGCACTGGGCGATCGGCGCGCCGCCGCAAGTTACGAACCAAAGGGCGATCGCCCGCTGCGGCTGGTTGATCCCGATGGGCACTCTGTCCTCTTGACGGCAAGCGGGGACGAGTAGCCGAGGGCATTCGGAGTTCGCGCTGCCACGATCGTTGGTTAATCTGTGGTTTGCTGCGAGATAGGGTTCTTCGACGCTCGCTCGCGAACGATTCGCGGAGGAAACCAATGCAATCGACCCAACCCACCGACAAGAACACGGCACTGCGCACCATGCAGATCATCGCCGGGGCGCTGATCCTCGGCGTGCTGGTCTTCGCCGCGGTCGTGTCCCCGCTGGCGCTCGGCGATCAGGCGGACGCGGGGCGGACGTTGACCGCCAGCATTGCCGCCGGGGCCTCGCTCTTAGCGCTGGTGGTCTGCGCCATAGTGCCGCTCAACGTGGTGCCGCTCAACGTGGTGCCGCTCAACGTGGGTGCCGTGGCCCAGGAAGACTCCTCGGGTCCCTCCAGAGAATTGGCCCTTTGTGCCGCGTATCAAACGCGGATGATCGTCCGCTTCGCGATCCTGGAAGGCGCGGCGATGGCCAACCTCGCGGCGGTGCTCGTGGACAAGCAGGTCTACAGCCTGGCTTTCGCCGGGCTGATGCCGCTGATCATGCTGGCCATGTTCCCCACCCGCGGCCGGGTCGAGCGGTTCGTGAAGGCGCAAATCGAGTTGCGCGAGCTGCCGCATGGCAATGAAGGCCCGTAGTGCTCCGTCACGCGTCGGTTCATCGATCGTGGCACGGGCTTCCAGCCCGTGAATCTCACGGCCAAGATGGCCGTGCCACGCGTCACGCGTCATCGAGCGGAAAGATCGGCCGTCGGATGCGGCGATAGGGGAACGTCCGCAGGTCGCTCGAGCACGGGCCGGGCGTCTCGACGGTGTAGCTGGCCTTGGTGATCGGGTCGTAGGCCCGCCGGTGGGCGACGGCCGCTTTGACGCCGATCACCAGCAGCTCTTCCGGCACGATGCCCTGGCTGCGGAGTTGGCCCAGGTCGAAGGGGGGCGTCTTGTGCGTCGTCAGCAGAACGCGGATGCCTGGACCGTTGGCGGACGCACGATGCCGGACGACGGCCGAGAGGCCCATGTCGATGTGCACCCCGCACATCGAGGCCAGGTGGCTGTGACGGTCCTCCAGCTCGAAGCGGCCGTCGCTCGCGGAGAGCAGCTCCACTTCCAGCTCCACCGGCCCGCCGCTCAGCGGCGATGACTTGCCGCCGATGGAGAGCTTTAGCCGCGCGCCGGGCCGGGCGGCGTGGCACTGCCGCACTGACCCCGGATCGTTGATCACGACCGCGGAGTTATCCACGCGATATTTCAGCAGCGCCCGCAGCACGCCGGTGCAATCGCCCGGCGCGCCGCCGCCGATATTGTCCGACGGCTCGACGATCGCCACCGGCCCCTGGCGATGGGCCAGCACGCGCGGCATCACGTCGTCGATCGGCGGGTTGACGACGTTGCCCTCGCGCCGATGCTCCACGGCGTATTGGCTGAGCCGGCGCAGCTCGCGGCGGGCCGTCTCAACGTCGCCGATGGTGACCGCGGAGAAGCTGGGCCCCGTCTCCGGCAGGTCGGCAAAGGAATAGCCGGCGAAGACGTTGACGGCCAGGATGTCGGAGTGTTCCTTTTCAATCTGGCGCGCCAGGGCCTCCAGCGTCCGCATCGGCTCGTCGGCCGTCGCCACGCCGGTGGGCGGCCAAACGATTGGCGGCTGCTCGAAGACGGTGGCGGGAAGCTTAGTGACGGACGGATTGGAAATCCGTCCTACGGGCGCCGTGTACATCAGCCGATGGAGCAACCTCGCGCCATCCGTGGCTGCTTCCGCCGCGTCGGTGTGCGGGTTGTGGCGATACGCGACCAAACCTTGGCTGTACTGGGCCATCCGCGGCGTGTGGTTGCAGTGCAAATCGAGCACGCCGCACACCGGCACGCCCCGCGTCCCCGGCAGACGAGACAGCCGCTCCAGGATTTCGCCCTCGACATCCGGAAACGACTGGCTGCACATCGCGCCGTGCAGCACCAGATAGATGCCGTCGATGCCGGCGGCCAGCTCCGGCTCGGCGCGCTGGCGCAGCTCGTCCCAAAAGCGCTCGACCACGTCATCGGCGGCCGTAGCGCTCGGCGTGGCGCGGACGTCGATAGTCGGCAGAAGCTGCCAGTCGTTCTGCCGGCCGAACTCCACCACGGCGCCCAGCGGCGAGCCGTCGGCTTCGGTGGCCAATAGCTCCTGGCCCCGGCGCACCTGCCAATCGGGCCACGGCGTTAAGCCCTCAAGAAACGTATGCGTCTCGTGAAAGAGTCCGGCGAGAAGAACGCGCTTTGGCATGGCGGGCGTGGCGGCGAGAAAAAGAAAGCGTCAGACGCCCTTGCAGCGAGCTTCGCCACAGAGCTAGCGCCCATTCAAGCCGACTTCCGGGACCATCGCAAGGCGGCGGACATCGAAGGCCAAGCGACGAGCGATCCAAGGCGACTGGAACCTCGCAACGCCGCCGGAAAATGCTATATTTCCGATGCGCCCTTTTCCGGGAGTCGCCGTGGAAAACGTCGTTGCCCCGTTGCTGCTGATTGCCGCCGTCGTTGCGGTCCTTTGGTGGGCCACGACGCAGCGCAGTGCCTTCGTCGTGCGGCTGGTTGACGGACGCCCTCGGGCCGTGCGGGGCAAGGTTACGTCGGCGTTCCTGGGCGAAATCGGCGACGTCTGCCGGCGCCACGCCGTCGTGTCGGGCACTATCCGCGGCGTCGTGCGTCAGGGACGGATCGCGCTGAGCTTCTCGGGCGCCTTTCCGCCGGGCTGCCAGCAGCAGTTGCGCAACGTGTGGACCGCCCAAGGGTGGTCGGGCTCGCTGACCGGAATCAGAAACCGGTAGCCGTCACTCGATCCACCCGCCCCCCAGCACGCGGTCGCCGGCGTAGCATACCGCCGCCTGGCCGGGGGCGACGCCGTGCTTCGGCTCGTCGAGCGTGAATCGGAGCCGGCCGTCGCCGAGTGGCTCGACGGTGCCGGCGACTGGTTGGCTGAGGTAGCGAATCTTCACCTCGCAGCGCAGCGGGCCGGTCGGCTCGTCGATCAGCCAATTGGCCCGCGCGGCGGTGAATTCGCGCCGCGCCAACTCGTCGCGGCGGCCGATGACGACGCGGCGCGTCTCCGGCTCGATGCGGACGACGAAGTACCGTTCGCCCATGGCCACACCCAGTCCCTTGCGCTGGCCGACGGTGAAGTTCTCGATGCCCTGGTGCCGGCCGACCACTTCGCCGTCGGTGGTCACCAGCTCACCGGAAAGGTCGAGGTTGCCCCGGCGGCGGCGGACGAAATCGGCATAGTTGCCGGAGGTGACGAAGCAAATCTCCTGGCTGTCCTTCTTGTCAGCCACGCGCAGGCCGAGCCGCCGGGCACGCTCGCGGATCTCGTCCTTGCGATATCCGCCGACGGGGAACATCAGCCGCGGCAGGATCTCGCGGCGGATGCCGAACAGCACGTACGACTGGTCCTTGCCGGGGTCGAGACCGCGGCAAAGGCCAGTGTAGCCCTCTCGCTCCGCGAGAGGAGCATCTCGCGGAGCGAGATGACTACACTGCACGAGCCGCGCGTAGTGCCCCGTGGCGATGAACTCCGCCCCCACGCTGTCGGCGTAATCGCACAGGCTGCCGAACTTCAGCCAGTTGTTGCAAACCACGCACGGGTTGGGCGTGCGGCCGGCCGTGTACTCCTCGACGAAGTAGTCGATGATCCGGCCGAACTCCGCCTCGAAGTTCAGGGCGTAGAAGGGAACATCGAGCTTATCGGCCACGCGGCGGGCATCAGCGGCGTCAGAAGCCGTGCAACAGCCCTGCTTGTGCGTAGGGTGGGCTGTGCCCACCAGCGGCGCGGTGACGATCGGCAACGACGCCGGCGGTGCGACGGCCGTTGCCCCTCGCCCCCGACGGCCCTCACTCCGGCCCTCTCCCAGGGGGAGAAGGAGACTGCGCCCCGGCAGGTTCCCCACCGTTTCGCTGGCCGAAGTCTCGCACGCCGACTCGGCCTGTTGCCCGTGGCGCATGAACAGCCCGATGACCTCGTGCCCTTGCTCCAACAGCAAGGCCGCGGCCACGCTGCTATCTACTCCGCCGGACATGGCCAGAACGACGCGAGACATCGGATTGCGATGGCTGAAAGTGGGTAGCGCTTTGTGTTGGTCCGCCTAGTCGTCTTGGAGGCTCGGCTCGAAGGACGTCAGGTCAACTGTCCAAGCCCTAATCCCAGGATGGTATTCCCGAATCAACCAAACACATGACGGATCGAACGTCCAGTCCGCAATGCAGCCGTCTTCGGCGAGGACATGCTCCAGTGCGCCCGCTACGCCTCGCCACTTGGTTGCTCGATTCCTTGCTTGGTCCAGTTTCGCCCCCAACTGGTGGCTGTCGATCCACCACGCCAGCCCCACGGCCATCACCAGCGTCAGCCACAGCAACTCGCGGATAGTGAACCGGAACACAGCAAACCTCCATGCGCGCGGTTGAACCGCCGGAAAAAGGGTCAGAATCGGCCCACGCGTTGGAGTGTACGCGGAAGCCAGGTCCGCGCACAGGCCGCCGCAGATTGCAGGTTCAACCTTCCAGCGCCGCGATGATCCTCTCCACATCATACACGCAGCCGCCCCAGGCGCCGCCGCTGGCCCGGACCAGCGCGGCCCACAGCCGCGTGTCGTCCGGCAGGCGCGGGTCGGGCGAGAGCTGCGGGTGCGGCGCGCGGCCAGCGAGAATCTTGGCTCCCTCGTCCGGGCTGACTTCGCCCGAGCTGTCGCCGATGAAGTCGATGCTGCCGATCAGGCGGTGGCGGTCGATGACGATGCGGATGCGGTCGCCGTCGCGGAGCTTGCCGAGCGGCCCGCCGGCCAGGGCCTCCGGGCCGACGTGCCCGATGCAGGCCCCCGTGCTGACGCCGGAGAAGCGGGCGTCGGTGATCAAGGCCACCTCGCGGCCCCAGGAGAGGTGCTTGAGGGCCGAGGTGATCTGATAGATCTCTTCCATGCCGGATCCCATCGGCCCGCGGCCCATGAGCACGATGATGTCGCCCGACTTGATGGGCTGCATAGTAGGTGCCACGAGCCGAGCGGCACCAGGCGCCGCCACCGATGGTGGCGCCCCCGGTCCGGCTCGGCTCGCCGGACCTACGCCGTGGCCCTTAATGGCGGCGATGGCGTCGGTTTCGCGGGTGAAGACGCGGGCCGGGCCGGCCTTGCGGTACACGCCGTCGGCATCGACAACGCGCGGATCGATGGCCGTGCTCTTGATCACCGAGCCTTCGGGGGCCAGGTTGCCGCGCGGGAAGCAGACGGTGCTCGTGAGACCGCGCTCGCGGGCTCGCGCCGGCGACATGATGACGTCGTCGGGGTCAATGCCTACCCCACGCAACGCTCGCCGCACGGCTTCGCGGCGCGGGGAGGTTTGCCACCAGTCGAGCGCCTCCCCCCAAGTGACGCCGGCGACGGTCATCGCCTCCAGCTCCAGCAGCCCCAGCTCGCGGAGGTGCAGCATCACTTCCGGCACGCCGCCGGCCAGAAAGACCTGCACCGTCGGGTGGCCGACCGGGCCGTTGGGCAGGGCATCGACCAGGCGCGGCACGCGGCGGTTGACCGCCTCCCAATCCTCGACCGTCGGCCGCCGCAGGCCGGCGCTGTAGGCGATGGCCGGCAGATGGAGCAGCAGGTTCGTCGATGCGCCGAAGGCCGCGTGCACGACCATCGCGTTATGGATCGAGGCGTCCGTCAGAATGTCCTTCATCTTCAGGCCGCGGCGATCGAGGGCCACCAGGGCCTTCGCGCTCCGCCGCGCCATGTCGAGCCAGATCGGCTGACCTGAGGGGGCCAGCGCACTGTGCGGCAGCGACAGGCCGAGGGCCTCGCCGATTACCTGCGAGCTAGCCGCGGTGCCGAGGAACTGGCAGCCGCCGCCGGGCGACGCGCAGGCTCGGCAGCCGGCCTCGGCGGCTTCTTCCAGCGTCATCTCGCCGTGGGAGAAGCGGGCGCCGATCGATTGCACCTTGCCGGCGTCCTCGCCCTGCGTGGGGGGCAGCGTCACGCCGCCGGGCACGAGCACGCACGGCAGGTCGCGGGCTGAGGCCAGGG
>JBGQHD010000206.1:0-7614 GCA_041497795.1 Planctomycetia bacterium | reverse complement strand
CGTCTACTACCGCCACGAGCAATTCCCGGCGGAATACCGCGGCGCCCTCTTCGTCGCCGACTGGACCTTCGGCCGCATCGTGGCCCTGCCGCTGACGCGCGACGGCGAGACCTGGAAGACCACGCCGAAGGACTTCATGACGAGCAGCGGCACGTTCGGCTTCGCGCCGACGGACATGGAAGTGGCGCCCGACGGCAGCCTGTACGTGAGCGTCGGCGGGCGAGGGACGCGTGGCGGCGTATACCGCGTGCGGTACAAGAGGGCGCCCGCTGACGCTCCGGCGAGCGGGAAGCGTCAGCTTCCCGGTGACGCGGCGAAACCGCCCATGACCAAAGCTGAAGAGCTCGCCGCGTGCCTGAGCGCGCCGCAGCCGTTGTCGAGTTGGTCCCGTGCTCGGTGGGTACCCTTGGCGAAGAAGTTGGGACGCGAGGCGCTGCAGGCAGCGGCCATTGACGCCAAGCGACCCGTTGCTCAGCGCGTACGTGCCATCGAGATTCTGAGCGAGCTGTTCGAGATTCCCGATGAGGAGACTGTGGATCGTCTAAGCAAGGACGGGCTGGCCGAAGTTCGGGCAAGAACGGCGTGGACGTTGGTGCGAAGGATTGAGGCGGAGCCAGACCTGACGCTCATCAGGCGATTCATGAAGGATCACGATCCCCTGGTAACTCGCGCCGCTCTCGAAACGGTCTTGGTAAACCAGAGTGCGCCCTTCTTCCGAACGCTCGAGAATGTCCTGCCCACTCTCCTGGACTCGCCCACGCGATTTCTCCGGGATGCTGCAGTGCGGGCGGCGCCAAGGGTTGGTCCGATAGGTTCGTCTGGGAGTATTCAATACAGTCTTGCCTTGGCTGGGGCGGGCGGCCTGGCGCAGCGCGATTTCTACACAGTCGTCCATGCGATCGGTCGGCGAAACAGTATTCTGCGGGCCGATGCCGTTCGCGCGGCCGCGATCTGCCTCGGCGATTTTGGGCCGGGAAGACACCCTCCCGCGTTCGACGGTTATGCCGTGCGATCTCCGCCTGCAAGAAGAGTGTCGGACTTCACCGCCGGGTTCACCGCAGATGACCGGCTTGCGCTGGCCAAGGAACTCGCCGAGGTCTTTCCGACGCGAGATGAGCAGATCGACCGTGAATTGGCGCGCCTGACCGCCATGTTGGAGCCGGATGACAGTGCTTTTCTCGACCGGGTGCTCGCCAGAATCGAGGACAAGTCACATCCTACGGACGATTTGCATTACCTGCTCGTCGCGGCTCGCGTCCGCAGCACTCGAAGCGGTCAACAGCGCGAGCGAACGGCCAATGCGTTGACCGCACTCGATGAGAAGGCGGCGCGGCTGAAGCTCAATATCGACACGAACTGGGAGCCGAGCATTGCCGCGATGTATGAGGAGCTGGTGAAGCGCGATCCTGAGCTACCGGCCGTCGTCGTCCGCCACGCCAAGTTTGGCCGAGCGGAGCACGTGGTCTTTACCAAGAATCTGGCGGCCGAGTTGCTGCCGACGGCGATTGCCGCGTTCGAGAAGCGGCTTCAAGACGACAAGGACTTTCCAGTGAGCGCCGATCTCGTGTTCCTCTTGGGCAAATCGGCGGACGCCAAGCACGTTGACCTGATACGGCATCTGCACGACGCCCGCATGGCCGTCCGCGGGCCAGCGCTCATCGTGTTGACGAAACAGGCGGAAGCCGTTGATCGGACGAAGTTTGTCGCAGGGCTGGACGAGGCGGAGCCGGAGGTGCTGGGCGCTTGCCTTGAAGCCTTGGCGAAACTCCCGTCGTCCAACGACGCGAAAGTGCAGATCGCCCTGCTTCGCGCCCTGCGGCGGCTGAGCGGCGACGAGCGCGAATATTCCCTCCGCGACAAGGCGGCGAGCCTGTTGCAGCGGGCGTGGAATCATGACTTCGGCTTCGTCCCCGGCAAGGCCGGCCATCGTCCGCAGCCGCAGGCGGTCAACAGGTGGACCGACTTCCTCCGCGGCAAGTTCCCCGAGGAGTTCGCCCGGCAGACTGGCGGCGGCGCTGGCGCCGACGCGGCGGCCGTCAAGGCGATACTCGCCCAGGCCGATTGGTCGCGCGGCGATGCGGCCCGCGGGGCCAAGCTGTTCGAGGCTCGCAGTTGCTCGCGCTGCCACAGCGGGCGGACGGCGCTGGGGCCGGATTTGGCCGGGGCCGCGAGGCGGTTCTCGCGCGAAGACCTGTTCACGGCGATCGTCGAGCCGAGCCGCGACGTCTCGCCGCGCTATCAGAGCACGATGATCCAAACCACCGACGGCAAGACCTACAGCGGGCTGGTGATCTACGAATCGGTCGATGGCGTGACGCTCCGCGACGGGTTGAACCAGACCATCCGCATCGAAGGCAGCCGCATCGAAGCCCAGCGAAAACAGGCCGCGTCGCTCATGCCCAGCGGGCTGCTCAAGGATTTGAAGCGGGAGGACCTGGCCGATTTGTACGCCTATCTCCAGAGCATCGGCCAAAAGTAGGCAGTGAAATCCACCTTGCCCGATTGCGTGCCCGCGGCCAAGATGGCCGGGCCATGCAACCTCTCGTCTTCCAGCCCTATTTGCGGCCGCAGATTTGGGGCGGGCGGCAGCTTCAGCAGCGCCTGGGCAAACCGCTCCCGCCGGACGGCAGCTTCGGCGAGTGCTGGGAAGTCAGCGCCCACCCGCACCATATCAGCCGGGTGGCCGAAGGTCCGCTGCGCGGGGCGGCGCTCAGCGACCTGTGGCGGGAGCATGGCCGGGAACTGCTGGGACGCGAGCCCAAGCCGGGGGAGAAGTTCCCGCTGCTCGTCAAGTTCCTCGATTGCCGGGAACTGCTCTCGGTGCAAGTTCACCCTGACGATGCGGCCGCGCGGCGGCTGATCGGCGACGAGCTGGGGAAGACCGAAGCCTGGGTCGTGCTCCACGCGGAGCCGCAGGGCCGCATCTTCGCCGGGCTGAAGCCGGGCATCGGCCCCGCCGAGCTGCGGCGCCATCTCGCGGCGGGCACCGTCGCGGAGTGCCTGCACGGCTTCGCCCCGCGAGCCGGCGATTGCCTGCTGCTGCGGGCCGGAACGGTGCATGCCGTGGGCGGCGGAGTGCTGCTCGCGGAGGTGCAGCAATCGAGCGACGCCACCTTTCGGCTGTTCGACTGGGGCCGCGTCGGGGCCGACGGCAAACCCAGGACGTTGCACATCCCGCAGGCGCTGGAGTCGATCGACTGGGCGATCGGTCCCGTAGGGCCGGTGATCCCCAGGCCGCTGCCCGAGCCGGACGGCGCAGCGGGCGGGCAAGGGGCTGCCGGTGAGCAACTGGCCGTTTGTCCCTACTTTGAGCTGCGCCGCTACCACCTTGCGGAGTCCCTTTCGCGCGCACCTGCCGCCGGGATGACGATTTGGATGGTCTTGGCCGGAGCGGCGGAGCTGGAATCGCCCAGCGGCTACACGCGGCGATTTTCGGCGGGCGAAACCGTGCTCATCCCCGCCGCCGTCCCGTCGGCGACCTGGCGAAGCTGCGGCAACGCGCCCGCCACGGTCTTGGAAGCGCGGGTGTAGGTCCCCGAGCCGAGCGGGACCGGGTACCGTTGGTGCCCTCGCGGCACGTACACGAGACCGGCTCAGTGGTCTGTCAACTCGCTCGGCGGAGCGATGGGATTGTACAGGTTGATTCGCCACCCCGCCACGTAGGGCGAATACACCCTTTCCCGGATCAGTTGCAGGACGAGCGGCACGGTCTTCTGCTCGCCCTTCTCGTCGCTCCGCAGGTCGTATCGCAGCGTCACGCCCTCCTTATACTGGTCGCTGTCCTGCAACACGGCGTCGAGCGAGGCCGTGAGGGCGTTGGCGCCGTCTCGGAACTCGGCCACGTTCCGCACCGTCTCGATCTGCCCGTAGGTTTCCAAGTCCTTTCTGAGGGAGGGGCTTTCGTCGTAGGCGGCTCTCAAATGCTCTTTGGGCTGGCGCTGGGGCAAGGGCAACGACAGTTGATGGGCTTGACGCAAATCGCCCGCGAACATGGCGTCAATCCAGCTCTCCGCGACGCGCTGCGCCTGCCGCCGGTTTACGAAGTCGTGCATCCAGTCGTAGCTTACGGCGGCGGTCAGCGAGAGCACCGAGACGATCAGCCCCGCGCGGGCCAAGGCGGCCCCTTTCCGCGCGGTGACGGCCGTGTGACGCAGGGCCGCCAAATTGAGCACGATGGCCAAGCCGGCCACGCTCCACAGCGGGGTGCCAAAAAACGCCGCCACCGAGAGCCAGCTTACGATGAACCCGGCCACGGCCAGCCCGCTCAGCGGCCGGTAGGTCTCATCTATGCCTTCCTCCCGGACTTCCGCGAACAATGTCTCGGCCATAGTCAATGCTCTTTCAAAACCCTGTCGGACGTTCTTCTTTGACGCTACGGGCAGCGGCGCGACAAGTCAAGCGAGCACGGGGGCAGGCGGGCGGGGGGCCAGGCTGCTCACGTGGACGAGTTCTCTCCGAGACTCGAACCCGCGTCTCGGAGAGACGCGACCACGTGCCGGTTTGTGCCGCTCGGCAAGCGGCACCTACTTGACTGACGAACGGCGCACGTTGTGTTAGAATAGCCCCACTGGGACTCATCCGGCACGTTGGGTTTGTCACGATTCTATCACCCTGCCAATTGGTGGGCGGAGCCCACCCTACACGATCATGAACATCCGTTGCCCGAGCTGCAGCAATGCGTTGAGTGTGGGCGGCCACTCGCGCGTGCAATGCCCGTACTGCCGCACCGTGATCGACACGGGGGCGTCGGCCGGCCCCGCTGCGTCCTTCTCACTGGGCGGGCCAGGTTCATCGACCGGCCCCGCTTCGCAGGGCCGGCCGCGCGGCCGCTCCGGCGGCTCGGGCCTGCAGATGATCGTCGTCGGCTGCGTGCTGCTGATGTTGATCGGCGGGGGCGTCATCGTCGGGCTGACCGTGCTGCGGAAGCCCGACAAGGACAAGGGTCCTACGCCGGAACAGCCCATCGCGCTGACTAAGGCGCAGGAAGTCGTGGCCAAGCACTATCACCCCGCCAAGGTGAAGTTCGATGACAAGCCCACACTGCGAAAGATCCAAGACAGCGAATGGAAGGTCGAGTCGTTCGTGCAGTTTCACGATAGGGGGGGCACGCTCCGGAAGGCGTCGTACTCGGCCCGCGTTTGGCTGGAGGGCGAGAACGACTGGCGGGTCGAGCTGCTGGAGATCGGCGGACAGCGCGTCTTCGACAGCCCACCGCCGTCGATCGTGAAGGACTCGGGCGACACCCAGACCGACACGCCGACGCCACCGGAGCCGGAGCGCGAGGAGCGCACCGTGTCGCGGGCCATGCGGACGCTGGGTGGCGCGATCGACGAGGCCGCCGCGCTGCGCAAGACGCTGGTCGTCTGGCTCTTCGACACGTCGCCCAGCGCGACCGCCTGGCGTGAAGAGGTGACCCGCAGCTTCGAGACCGTGTACGCCGAGCTGCGGAAGCACAAAACGGTCGGCAAGAGCGTGGCCGGAAAAAACGCGGCCGAAAAGAACGCAGCCGGAGACGACGCGGCCGGCGGCGAGGCGTCCAAATTGCAGATCGCCGTGGTCACGTTCGACGACATGGTCCAGGTGCTCACCGACCAGCCGCTGGCCGACGAAACCAAGCTCCGTGAGATTCTCGGGAAGATCAGCGAAGGCCAAGGAGGCCACGAGCGGCCGTTCGCCGCGATGCAAAAGGCGCTGGAAAAGTTCGGCGACTTCGCCAAGCAGGGAGGCCGCCTGCAGTTTGTGGTCGTCACCGACGAGGCCGGCGACGACGAAGAAAAAGTCATCGAAACGACCATCCCCGCGCTGAAGAAGGCCGGCGTGCAAGTCTACGCGATCGGCAAAGAGTCGCCGTGGGGCCAGGCGGCCTGGCCCACGAGTCGGTTCGGCAGCCAGGCCGCGGGCGGCTCCGATCCGCTGCACCAGGGGCCCGAGTCGCTGTTCCCCGAGCGGGTCAATTTGCAGTTCTGGGAACGCGGCTTCGGCGAGGAAATGATTGGCGTCCCCTCCGGCTTTGGCCCCTATCAGCTTTGCCGCGTCTGCCGAGAGACCCAAGGGGCCTTCTTCATCGGCGACGGCGGCGAGCGCGGCGGGTGGGGGGACCGCGGCGGCGGTTTCGATCCCAAGACGCGGGCCCGCTACGAGCCCAAGTACCTGTCGGCCAACGAATCCCGGAAGTTCCTGGCGTCCAACGGGGCCGCGCGGGCCTTGCACGAGGCGGCCAAGGTGCCCAGCTTTGAGTTGGTGAAGACGCTGACGCTCGACTTCCTCGCCGGCGACGAGGCCCGGCTCAAGCAGCAGCTCGATCGCGCCCAGCAGGGGGTCGCCCGCACCGAGCCCAAGCTCAATGAGCTGTACGAGGCCCTGCGGCCCGGCATTACCGACCGGCCCAAGCTCACGGAGCCGCGGCTTCAGGCCGGCTTCGACCTGGCGATCGGCCGCGTCCTGGCGACGCAAGCCCGCGTCGAGGGCTACAACGCCATGCTGGCCAATCTCAAGGGCGGCAAACGCTTCAAGAATGCGGGCAGCAGCACCTGGGTGCTCCAGGCCGCCGACCAGACCACCGCCGGCAGCAAGTACGACAAGGCCATCAAGGACGCCCACATGTATCTGGAGCGAGTCGTCAAGGAGCACCCCAATACGCCCTGGGCCAAAGACGCCCAGCGCGAGCTGCAGTCCAAAATGGGCTGGGAATGGGGCGAGCGGTAAAGAGCCCACAGCACCCCGGCTGCTCCGAGCAGCCGGGGGTACTCTCGATCCACAGCACCCCGGCTGCTCCAAAGCAGCCGGGGTGCTCTCGATCTCGGCTAAATATACGCCTGCGAAGTCGGCTTGATAATCAGTTCGGGGATGTGCGCTCGCGGCGGAAGCTGGACCACCATCAGGGCGGCGGCGGCCACGTCCTCCGGCTGGAGGATTCTGGCGCGGTGCTCGGCCGTCACTTTGACCGGGCGGTGTTCGAGGATCGGCGTATCCACCTCCCCGGGGTAGATGTTGGTGACGCGGATGCCGTTGTCCTTTTCCTCGGCGGCGACGGTCATGCCCAGGGCCGACATGGCGAACTTCGAGGCGTTGTAGGCCACGCCCCCCAGCGGCCCCGTGCGTGTGCCGGCGATGGACGCGATGTTGACGATCAGGCCGTCCCTCCGCTGCCGCATCTGCGGCAGTACGGCCCACATGCAGTTGTAGGCCCCGGTCGCGTTCACGGCCATGAGCAGGTCCCAATCCGC
The DNA here is from genome assembly GCA_041497795.1 of Planctomycetia bacterium. Taxonomy (GTDB): domain Bacteria; phylum Planctomycetota; class Planctomycetia; order Pirellulales; family S012-138; genus JBGQHD01. Next base: position 388 of record JBGQHD010000206.1, on the reverse strand, counting down.
CGGGTCCAGCTCAGCCATCGACCGCTTGACGATGTTGACGCCGGCGGCGTTGACCAGAATATCGATGCGGCCAAGCTGCTTCTCGGCCCAGGCGAACAGGTCGGCCACGCTCTGCCGGTCGGCCACGTCGGCCGCCCGGCAGAGGATCGCCGGCTGGCCGCGGAACGCCGCCGCGGTCTCGCGCAGCTTGTCTTCGCGGCGGCCGCAGATCGCGGTGCGGCAGCCCTCGCGGGCCAGCGCGACGGCGATGGCGGCGCCGATGCCAGTGCCGCCGCCGGTGACCAAAGCCGTCTTTGTCTTCAGGTCCATTTCTTCAGGTTCGTGGTCGAGTAGGTCCCGCGAGCCGAGCGGGACCGGATGCGCGGACGGCCGTGTCGAATCCGGGTGT
>JBGQHD010000205.1:0-7628 GCA_041497795.1 Planctomycetia bacterium | reverse complement strand
CGCCGCTGTCGGCTCGTTGATTAGCCGCGTGATGTTCAGTCCGGCGAGCTGGCCCGCGTCGAAGGTGGCCCGCCGGGCGGCATCGGGGAAATTCGCGGGCACGGACAGCACGACGTCACGAACCGACTCGCCCAACGCGGCCTCGGCCTGCTGGCGGAGCTTGCGAAGGATGACGGCGGCGATCTCCTCCGGCCGGTAATCTTTTTCACCAAGCCGGACCGTCTGGCCGCTGCCCATCAGGCGCTTGACTTCGCGTACGCCGCGGCCGGGCAAATCGACCCACGGCCGCGCCTCCTCGCCGACGACCAACTCGCCGTTATTGTTGAGGGCCACGAGCGAGGGCACGATCGGGCTGCCGCCTGGCGACGAGGGATCGGGGATCGCGTGGCAGCGGTCCGCGCCGGACCCCTCCGGCCGGAACACGCAAATCTCCGACGTGGACGTGCCCAGGTCGATCCCGATGGCGTGCTTCTGCGGCATGGAATGGCCTTATCGGTGCCGGTCCCTACTCAACAAGCATGACTCTGCCAGCGCGCCCTGTGGAAGCTCGATTCTTGCTCCTCCCAGGACGTTCCGGGCGTCGAACGCCGCCGGAGATGAACGAGGATGGCCGGCCAGTAACGTCCATTGTAACGCCAGGGGGAGGGGCGTCCAGTTGCCCGCCCCGGTCGGAAAGCCTCTAAGACCGCTATGCCGTCGAGGGTTCCGCGCCCTCCAGGAATGCGGGAAGTGCGGCGTGTGCGGGACAAAGTAGCAGGCATCTTCGGGCAGCTCAGGCATGCAACGGCGACATCCCAAGGAAGAAAGACAACCACGAATAACACGAATAGCACGAATAACAACCGATGGCGAAGGCCGCGTAGCAAATTCGGGTCAGCCGAACTTCATTCGTGTTATTCGTGGTTGTCCTTCTCTCTGCCGTGAGCACGAGGCGTTGGGCGTCCGACTCGGAGAGTCGGACCACGAGGGTGCGCGCGCTACACACCGGCGTGTCGCTTCACTTTACCCGCCGTGCGCTTTGGGCGCGGCGGACGGCCGAACGTTGAAAAAAAGCAACGCCGCCGCTTGCCAGCCGGCGAATCGCGGGCATGCTTGTTTAGAGTCGCTGGTCGCCCCTCCGCGGTAAGCAATCCGCGTTGACAGCTTAGCAGCTTCCTCTTGGCGCCCGACCAGCGAGCGGCGGATTCCACTACCTGCCGGCTTCGGCTTTGGGCCGCGGTTGGGCCGGTGATGGCGACAACGACAGTCACAGGGATTACGCCGCTCAAGTTGGCCCAACGCCGATGTTCGTCGCAGCCTCTCGTCGCCGATTCGACGTGAGGCGAGCACGCACGTCGCGCGTCTTCGCGCCGCCAGCCCAGGTAGGAAAGCCCCAGCGCCTCCCGCGGACGCCGATCCTGAGTGTCCACCCTCCCCGGCGTTTTGGCTTTCGACCTCGGCTGGCGGCCGATTACTCAACCTCCCCGGAGTTTCGCAAATGAGAACCCTGCTTACTCTTGCCGTTCTGATCGCGGCGTTGGGGCCCGTCGCCCACGCCCAGGACGAAACGATTCCCTCCGTCGGCCCCACCCTGGGCGGTGGCCCGGACGTGGCGCTGCCGGTCGAAGCGGCGGCCCCCGCCGCCGAGGCCCCGCCGCTGATGATGCCGCAGGCGCTGCCGCACTACTACGGCCGAGGTGAATGGCCCGGCTTCGGCGGCTGCGGCAACGGCTGTGGGCAGGGTTGCGGCGCGGGCCATGCCTGCGGCGCGAACTGCGGATGCCCGGCCTGCGATGGCACGGCGTGGGGCGTTTGCCCTCGGCCGCGGACCTACAACCTGCACCTGTGGGACAATTACTGCCACGAATCGACGCGGTGCCAGGCCTGCGGCTTCACGCTCGGCAGCCTGGCGCACTACTGGTGCTGCGAACGCAACAACCAATGCGGCTGCGCGAGCTGCGGTTGCGGCCGTGGCGGCTGCGGCTGCGCCGATCGCGGCGGCCCGGCCGCTGGCCCGGCCACGTCGGAGCCGCGCCGCGGCGACGAGCCGGCAGCGGTTCCCGTGCCGCCACCGCCAAGCGAAAAGACGATCGACAAGTCCGTGCAGAAGAAGCCGGAAGGGACCAAGCCCGGCGCCAAGAAGGACCTGCCGAAGGACATGGGAACGCCGACGCCGATGGACCCCGTGCCGCCGCCGCCGATGCCCAAGGACATGAAAGAAAAGACCGAGACGAAGAAGTCCAACCGTGTCGTTCCCGCCCCGCGGAGTGCAAGTCTCTTAGATCGCCTCTTCCACTGGGCGACCCCGGGATCGCGGTAACGACATCCGATTCCTCCGGATCGCAGCGGCCAGCGGCGGCTTACGTCACTGGCGCCGCGAGCCGCGGAGGAAACCCGCCGTTTGACGCCGCGGCGGACAGGGCGACGTGCCCTGTCCGCCGCGGGCGTTATGCCGCCTCTCGAGCGGCGGACGGGCCATCGCCCGAGCAGTCGCGGACGTAGAGTCGCGGATGGAACCCGCCGCGCCAGGCTTGCTTGATCGCGGTCAAGGCCCGCCGCAGCTTGAATCTTCCACGGGGGCGGCGGGCCCGACGTGAACCCGGCGCGGCCTCGTGCTCGTTCCATTGCGACGAATAATCGCTTTGCTGGGGCGTCAGCAACCAGAGCGGCGCCTCGTGAGTCTTCTGAGCGATCGCGGCCATCAGTGTCGGCCGGCTGTTGGACAATGTCACTCGTCGCCCCACCTGAGCCGGATCGGCCACGGCGTACCAGCGGCTGTCGTCGCGGCGGAAGACGACGAGCTTCTCCAATCGGAAGCCATTCTCCTTCGCGAAGATGCGGAAGTAGAGTTCCGGGCTGAACTGGTAGAAGCCGTGGCCCAGGTAGTTGTTGGCGGGCGAAATGCCGAGGAAGTGTCCGCCGACGGCCAACATTTCCAGGCAATTCTGAATGGCGGTGGGGAAGGCGAACACGTGCTCCAAGGAGCCGCCGTCGATGACCATCGTGAACGCCGCCTTCCACTGGCCGGGAATAGGGCGATTCATGTCGTGAATCAACGAGGCTCTCTCGAACGCCGAGGCGTCCAGCGACTCGACTCGCTCCGCGCCCAGCAGCCGCAGCAGCGGCTCGGCATAGCCGTCCGCTGCCGCATACAGATGCGCGATTTCCGCGGCGCTGCTTTGGACGCCGAAGCGGGTCAGGATTCGCCGCAGCTCCCGCTCGTCCAACAGCAGCTCTTGTCGCCCAATGGTCACCGAGCGGCGGAACGACGCGCCGCGACTGCGAGCGACCAAGAGCAACTTCACGGCATTGGCATCGATCCCCATCGTGCTGCGCCTCGTCCTTGCGATGGCCGTTAGGGGGCGTCCGCGGCGCCACCGGGCGTGCTCGCCGGTCCTTCTTGACGCCGATCGGCCACCTGGACGGACCGCCGCACCAACACCGTTACGCGGTTGCGGCAGGAGGGGGGCAATTGCTCCGGATCGATCGGCTCGAATCCGCTCGCGCCGGCTTGTTGGCTGAGCGAGCGCAGCAAGGTCCCCGGCAATCTGTGATGACAGAGGAGCAGGGCGTCGGGCCGCGTCTCGCTAAGCATCTGGCCGAACCGTTCCGGAGTCAGATCGCAGGACAAACCCGTCAGCGGATGAAACTTCGCCTGCGCGTGATAGGTCGTCAGTCGCCAGTTGAAGGAGCCGGCCACCGTCTGCTGCGGTCCGATCCGCTGGCGCAGCCAGGCACCCAGGTCCGCTTGCGCCGTGCGGCTGCTGACGCGGCTGGTTACCGCGTCGGCGGCTCCGCCGGCCAACACCATCAACAGCACGCCGCTCGCCGCCCAGTGGGGCGCCAGGCCATGGCCTGGCGCAAGCCAACCCGCGAGCCGCGCCGCCAACCGGCACACGGGTAACAAACCCAGCGCCGCCAAGGGCGTGGAGAGGATCACCAACGGCAACAGGTAGCGCGTGCTGGACATGTGGCCCTTGGCCGCGTGGACCCACACGGCGGCCAGGGTGATCGCGGCCAGCAGCACGAGCGGCTGATGGTCGCGACGCGCGCAGAGTCGCCACCAACGGCGCAACCCCAGCAGCACGGGCACGCCGAAGACCACGGTAAACGCCCGGCCTATCTTATCGAGCACGAGCGAGGCCGTTTGCCCGGACGTGTAGGGCGGCGTCGCGGATTGGGCCGAGGCCGAGGGGGCCGTGGCGGCAGCCGTCGGCGCTGCGCCGGCGGGCGCGGGACACTGCCCCGCCTCGCCTGCCGCGGCGGTCGAGCGCTCTTCCTCCGCGACACCGGCCGGCGGCGTTGCCGCGGTGTTCCATCGGGCGCTGGCCCACTGCGCGACCATTTCCAGCCGCTCGAACTTGCCCCATTCCCACCGCTGGTAACCGTGGAAGTAAACCAGGAGCGCCATCACCAGGGGATAGCCCAAGACGAACAATCCCCCGCCGCCCACGAGCCGCCACCGCGCTTCGCGCAGCGCCAGCCAGCGCCAGCCGCACCAGGCGGCCGCCGGGAGCAGCAGGAACCAGCCCTCGAACCGCGTGCTAGCCGCCAGAAACGTGGCCCCGCCGGCCGCCAAGAACCAGCCCGGCCGCACCTCGGTGATCGCCCGCCAGGAGCAGTACAGCGAGGTGGTGAACAGCAGCCAGAACGTCGGATCGCGGAGGGCCTCGGGCGACCACTCGATCAGCTTGGGATGCGCGGCGTACAGCGCGCCGGCCAGGAGCGCCACGCGGTCGTCGAACATCCGCCGCACCCAGCCGAAGAGCGGCAGCACCGTCAGGCTGCCCGCCAGGATGCCCCAGACCGTGCCGGCCGCTTCCCAGCTCAATCCGGCGCGATGCCACGCGCTCAGGACCAGCAGGTAGAGGTTGAATTCATACGAGTCCTGCGCCGCCGGCGGCCCGTCCTCTCCCAGGTGCTGCGCCTTTTCGATATAGAAGGCGCCGTCGGGACAAACGCTGCCGATGCGATCGGCCATCCAGATCCGCGGCGCCAAGCACATCGCCAGCAGCAAGGCCAGACGCGCGCCGGCGCCCGTCAGGCAGAGCCGGAGCGGCTTGGGGTCGGACAACGGATTGGGAAAGCTCATCGGCCTTGCTTTCACTGCGCGCAGGCGATGCGGCGGAGCCGGTCGCGGCCGTTGGCTCATCGCGACGGCCAGCCTTTGCGGGGCGGCATCATAGAATTGGGCCTCGCAGCGAGCAATTGCGTCCGGCGGGCCGACCGCAAGAAAATGACCGCCCCGCCGCGATTCGTCGCCACACGAACCCGATCCGCAAGCCAGGGTGCGCCGCGGACTTACCCTCGCTTGCGCGTTGTGAAGATGCGCGGCTCTCTGGGGGTGCCTGTTTTCGTGGAGTTTTACACGGCGACTTGGTATTCGGGCGGGTGCGCGGAGCGCAGGACTCGTTTCAGCCTCTTCAGGCCGGTGACGTGCCGGTCCATTGGCTGAGCTTTTCTAGCTCTGCTTGCTCGGTCCGTTGACGCACCGCTCCGCCCAGACCGTGGGTCCGCTGCCAGTGCCACCAACGCCGCGCCACGAACCCTACATCCACCGCAGCGGATCGCGCTCGTCGCGGCTGGCCCAGGCGGTGACGTCGGGGAACTGCCGGGCGAGCACACCGGCCAGGGCCTCGACGCCAAAACGCTCGCTGGCATAGTGGCCCACCAACAGCAGGGCGATGCCGCGGGCCTCGGCCTCCAGGCAAGTATGAAATCGAGTCTCGCCCGTCACCAGGCAGTCGCACCCCTGCTCGGCCGCGATGCTGACGAACTCCCCCGCGCTGCCGCAGGCGACGGCAACTCGGTGCAACTCGCGGCCCGGCTCGCCCACGGCTTGGATGCTCTCGATCGTGAGCAGCCGCTTCAGGCGCTCGGCCAGTTGGGCCGCGGTGAGCTGGCGGGCCAGTCTCCCAAACCGGCCGGCGCCTACGGAGGCCGTGGCATCCGCGGAATCGCTCGCCTCGCCCAGCGATCGCAGCGGTGCGATGTCGGCAAGTTCCAGCCCTGCGGCCAGCCGTTGATTGATTCCCTCGGCGGCGGAGTCGAACGCGGTGTGCGGACTGAACACCGCCACGCGGGCGCCGATCAAGTCCCACAACAGCCGGCCCTCCGGCGTTTCGCACGTGATCCGCTTGAGCGGCCGGAACGGCAGCGGATGGTGCGTGACGATGAGCTGCACCTGCTCCCGGATTGCCTCGGCCGCGCTGGCCGGGGTGACGGTCAGGCAAGTCATCAGCCGTGTGACCGGGGTCCGCGGATCGCCGACCAAGAGGCCGACGTTGTCCCAATCCTCGGCCAGCCGCAGCGGCGTGTACGACTGAAAGAACCCGGCCACCTCGGCAATCGTCGGCATGAGGGCACCTGGTAAACCTCTCGGCGAGCCAGCCAATTCGGCGAGCGGGGGGCGTAAGCCCCCTGATACGCGGAGTCGGGGAAACCTCCCCAAATCCTAATCCCCAGCCAGCCTTACCGATTGTGCCGTTTCGGTCAAACGCGAGACAAGCGCCAGCCTTTCCGTGACGGTCGAGTGTAGCGCTTCGCCGGGTCCGAAGAGCGCGACGTTAGCGAGGTTGCGGCCGGGCGCCCGCCGAAATCGCGCCGCTTGGCGCCGTCCGTCGCAGGCGCTCGTCCGCGGCCAATTAAGATGGGACTTACCACGAAGGGCACGTCGCTTCGTCAGTGGATGTTTCCGACAGCCACATCTTTCCGGCAGCACAGAGCAGAGAAAGGCCACATGAACCAGCACCTGAATCACAACCAGAATCACAACGGTTCACTGAACCACCACGGCCCGGCGACCCTGGACCAGGAAGTGGACCGCGAACAGATCGTCTCGCTGAAGAGCAAACTGCACGAATCCGGCCTGCCCGACCACGCTCTGCAAGGCGGCTCGCTGGTCGAGCGGCTCGACCCGGCGTTGGGCGAGGCCACGTCCGGCATGGGGGCACTGCTGACCGAGCTGATCCGCCGCACGCTCCGCGGCGGCGTCCAGCGGATCGACGACGAGCTGCAATCGCAGGTCGAGGAGAAGGTCGATGCCACGGTCGCCGAACGGATGCCGCTGATCGAATCGGCCGCCGGCCAGGCCGCCGAGGTCAAGGCCCGGCAGGTGGTCGGCGAGGAGTGCCAGGCCACCCGACAGGAAGTCAGACAAACTGCCAGCCGGCTCGACGGCCAGCTCGCGCAAACCCGGCTGGAGCTGACTGCGACCAAAGACAAGCTGGCCGAAACCAAAACCCAGCTCACTGCGGCCCAGCACAGGCTGACCGAGACACAGCAAGATCTCGGCCAGCAGATCGTCTCGTCGAGCCACCGCGTCGAAAGGACGGCCCGCGACCTCGTTCGCGAACAGGTCGAAAGCCTCACGAAGCGGTCGAAAGGCACGCTGCAATCGCTCAACGGCCGGATCGAGGGCCTCGGCGGACGTTCCGACGCGCTGGAGCTGCGGCTCGAGTACCTGGAGAACCAACTCACCCGCATGGCCGCCCGCGTTATCGAGGTGGAACGGCCGCGCGGGCTGCGGCGGTTCTGGCTGGCTCTTACGGGCAAGCGACGGAAGGTCGTCAAGCAGTAGCGGATCGGCGGGGGACGCACGGCGTAAGTCTCGGCGGACAGGAGTGTCCGCCTTACGTAGGGCGGACACT
>JBGQHD010000204.1:0-7628 GCA_041497795.1 Planctomycetia bacterium | reverse complement strand
TTCGCTGCGCTCAGAATGACAGGGGCTGCTGCGCTCAGGATGATAGGGGAACGCTACCCCCTACGGGCCATTAAAACCGCACGCTCGAGCGCCGTGACGGAAGCTGCGAAGCATCGCTCTCCACGCCGTCCGGGCTTTGATACCGGCGGGCCGTGTTCTCCTTCGGCGGCTGCGGCGGGGGTTGCTGCATCGGGATGGGCTGGATGCTGGTCTTGCCGGGCACCGGCGGGGGGCCGAAGCCGGACTTGGGGGCCGGCACGGTTTCCGTATCGCCGCTCGGCTCGGGCAGCGTGCCCCCCTCGATCAGGGTCGGCTCGCCGTAGGGCATCCCATCGCCGCAGGCCTCGCCCACCGTGCCTTGGTGCTGCATGATCGGGCCGCGGCTGAAGGCGTCGGGCCGGGTGATGCCATAGTTAAGCGGCACTCCGTGGGCTCGCGCGTTGGCATGCCGCTGGGCGTCGCAGTAGGCCTTGCCGGGCCAGGGGCCTTCGGCCAGGCAGACGTTGTTGTACTCCAGCAGCGAGCCCTTGCGGAAATGCACGTCGGGGATTTCCTTGTTGTAGTTGATGAGTGCCCGGTAGTACTCGGTCTCGGCGTTGGCTTCCGAGCCGATGGCCTCGCGGAAATCGAGGAAGTTGACTTGCTCGCCCGACTCCAGCTTGGCCCGCAGCGCGGCCGTCCGCTGCTTGGCGGCGATCCAGGCGTTGAGCTGCGACTCCATCACGTGGTGCCAGTCTTCCAGCAGCCGCAGGGCGTCGGACAAGAGGTGCGTGACGGTCAGCTCCTGGTCTTGCAGCCGCGACCGCTCGCGGGCGAGTTGAAGCTGCTTGTTGCGGACTTCGGAAAGCTCCTTGCGGAAGCCGATGGCCATGTTGAACTCCAGGCCGATCTGCCATTCCTGGTACTTGCCGTCGGTGAGCGTGGAGTAGGCGTTGCTGCCCTCGAAGGGGAAGACGCCGCGGCCGTGGGGATCGATCAGGTCGTCGCCGGCGCCCAGGAAGCGGTACAGGGCCACGGCGTCCAACTTCGGCAGCAGGTAGTTCCGCGAGGCGATCAGCTCCAGCTCCTTCTGCTTGATGCGCCATTTCTGTTGACGCAGCTCGCAGCTCCGGCAGAGGGCCTCGCAGTGAATCTGGTCCCAGTCGAAGCACATGGCGGCGGTGGTCGGCTCGTCGCAGGGGCGGATCAGCCGGCAATCGGTGGCGGTCAGGCCCATGGCGTAGCGCAGGGCGCGCTCGGTCTGCAGGAGGTCGCTGAGGATCAACTCGACCTGGCTGCGGAAGCGGAAGTAATCGGCCCGGGCGCCGGCGATGACCTCGGCCGGATAGAGCGGCTTGCCCATCTTGTCGGCGGCCGAGACGCGGCGGTAGTAATCGACGGCGGCGTCGCGGCCGCGCTTGGCGGCGTCCAGCGCGCGATAGGCGAAGTGCAGCTCCCAGTAGGCCTTCTCGACGTCGAACACCATATTGCGGACGTTGCACTCGAAGTCAGCCAACGTGATGTCGTTGTTGATGCGGGCGATGGCGACGCCGTTGTAAACGCCGATGGAGGAGTTCGGCCCGGCGATGCGGTTGAACAGCGTGCCAGCCCGGTGGAGCAGCGGCTGCCGCGCCTCGAACTCGTAGTTGAGGAAGAACTGGTCGGACGAGTCGCGGCCGGCGATGTTGTTGCGATCGTAGAACACGTTGTGTCGGACGGCGAAGCGGGTGCCGTTGGCGGCGATCTTCGAAATCTGCGAACGGAAGACGCCGACGTCTTGCTCGAAGTTGGGATTGCCTCCGACCGTGCCCCCCACGAAACCCTCGTTGGTGGTCACGCCGTTGATCGGCCGTTCGTCGCGCTCCCAGAACATGCTGGCGCTGAGCTGAGCGTCGAAATCGGAGAGCGCCGCCTCCACGCCCTGCGTGAGCGCGTTGACGGTGGACTCTTGCACGGCCGGGTCGAAGGTGGTCTTCACGTTATCCGGCGAAAGCAGCAGCGAGCCGGCACCGCCCTCGCTATCGATGGTCGGCACGGCGACGGCGGTCCCCTTGATCGCTCCGGCCACCTGGATGCGGCGGATGACCTTGCTGTTGGCCAGCGTGGTCTGCACGGCGTCTTGCAGGCAGAGGTCCCAGAACTGGGCGTGCTCGAAGTTCTCCAGCGTCATCGGCCGCTGCGCCTGGCGGACTTCGTCGAGCGGGCAGCTCTCGACGTTGGGGGCCTCGAGCTCGGTGGCCGCGCACTTGTAGCCCGCCAGGTTCTTGTCGTCGAAGAAGTAGTACTGGCGCGCGTGCATGCAGCCGCTAGCGAGCGTGCTCCCAGAGAGCAATAGCACCAGAACCCATCGCTTGCGCTGGTTCATCGTCGGCGGTCCATGTCCAGGGGGAGGTGGGGGGCCGACAGCGTAACGGCGGCGAAGCGCAAGAGCGCAGCGCCGGGATCGCGCCATCGGCAAACTCGTTATCGACCGCCTGACCGGCAAACTTCAACGAAACCACGCGACCGGCAAGGTTGACCGAGAATCGCCAGATTGCCCGCGAGGATGACAAGGTGACAGGGTGACAAGGTGAAGAACGAATACCCCCTCACCTTGTCACCCTGTCACCTTGTCACTTGCTGCCTGCCCGCACTGCTTGCCCAACCCTACAGGTCGCCTCCGCGCGGCCGTCACGGAGCAGTTGTCAGAGCCGCGACGACTGGCGCGCCGGGCACGAGCGACAGCCGCAGATCGCGGTTTGGGCACGACTACGGGCAATCAGCCTGCATTCCGCCGGGCCTCTGCCCGATCACTAGTTGCTAGAGCCGGGCTGCTTGCATTGGCAGCTCTCGCGCCTATTGCGCCACGCTCGTAGTGCGGGCTTTAGCCCGCCAGGCGACAGGCTAAAGCCTGCACGACGAGCGATTCTTTCGCGGAGGACTTCATGCAAGTGCGGCGAGCGTATCGGGCGTGGCGTCGGGCAACGATTGCCGTCGGCCTATTCGTGCTGAGCGTGTTGGCGCCGGCGATTTGGCGCGAGGTGCGGCTGGGCCGAGAGAGCCCGACGGCGACGGGCGACGTGGAAGTCGTGGAGCCACAGGCGGCGGAAGAGCTGCCGTCGCCCCCGCGTCTGGACGCCTACGTTGCGCCGGACCTGCCGTGCGAGGAAGAGTTTGCGGGGATCGCCCGCTGGGCCAACGTGGTGCGCGAGACCTTCGCCAGCCGCTTCGGCCAGCTCTTTGCCCCCGGCGACGCCGCGGAGGCCAGCGACGATGCCACGGCCGCCGGCGGCGACGGCGACCTGGCGCTTGTCGTGCTGGAAGCGCCGCCGCCGACGGAAGAGGAAGGCCTCGTCGGCGCGACGCACGGGGAACCGGGCGAGCCGGCCGACACGGCCGCTCGGCGCGGCGCGATTCCCACGGCGCTGATCGGCCAGCTCGAGCCGTTGTCGTCGCAGCCGGTCTGCCAGACCTGGGCCAAGCGCACGACGGAGCGGCTGCAAGCCTATGCACAGGCTGGCTCCCCGGCGGCGGCCGAGGCGGTGCTCAAAGACCTGGAAGAGCAGGTCAAGGCCCTCGACAAGCTGTTGGCCCAGGCGGGTGAAGGCCCGCTGGCCGTTCCGCTGCGCCGCGTGCGGCACGCTTTGGCGCGGCGCGTGGACGTCTGGAAGGCCGTGGGGGCCATGCTGGCTCAGCAGACCGCCAGCTCGAGTCCGGTGAGCGTTGACGGCGGCGACCTGGCGTCGGGATTCAAGGAGCTATCGGCGGCCGTCGCGGAGGCCGAGCAGTTCGTGAGCGCCTCGCCGCACGGCCCGCTGTGGGTGACGTTCCTGATGCTCCCCGAGCTGCGCAAAGCCACCTCGGAAGGCACGGGCCCGGATCATGCGAATCGTCCCCAGCAAGCCGTCGAGCTGATCCGGCTTGCCGCGGCCCGGCACCAGCAGCAGGGGCTGACTGCGCAGCAGCGGCGCTACCTGCAGCGGCCGCCCCTCGCGCAGCTCAAGAACGTGCTGCTGCGCCTGATCGACGAACCGGTGGACGCCGGCCGGCTGTTGGCCACGTTGGAAACCTACGAGGCCGAGGGACGGCTTAGCGACGCGGAAGAGATCGCCGCGGCGATCGGCCGGCTGTCGCGCTCCGCGAAGCCGGCGGAACGCCATCTGGGCGACCGCCTCGCGTGGCATTACCGCGGCACGAACCTCCGCCTGGCAGTGTCGGAAGAGATGCTCAACCGGTTTCTGCCGCCGCAGGGCGAGCCGACCGTGCAGCCGGTGATCGACACGATTCTGGGCATCCCCGTCTCCGGCCAATCACTCACTCGAAACGAGCTGCGCTTTCGCCTGCTGCAAAGCCACGGCGACGTGGCCCGCGTGCAGCTCGAGGCCCTGGGGACCGTCGAATCGGACACCTGGGCCCGCAGCGGGCCGGTCTCCACCACCAGCCACACCGACGGCCAGTACCTGGTCAGCAAACTGGTGGACCTGCAGCCCGACGGCATCCACGGGCATCCGGCGCGCGTGGAAATGGTCAACGCCGACAGCCAGTTGCAGAGCCTGCAAAGCGACCTGGACGCCCTGCCTCTCGTGGGCGACCTGGTCCGCGGCATGGCGGGCCAGCGATACCAATCGACCGAGCCGGAGCGCCGCGAGGAAGTGGAGCGCAAAATGGCCTGGCGGGTCGAACGGCAGTTCGAGCGGCAGGCCGAGCCCCTGCTGGCGCGGCTCGACAAGAACTTCGCCAAGCGCGTGCTGGTGCCGCTGGGCCGGCTGGAGCTGGAGCCCGAGGCGGTGATCGAGCGTCCGGCCGACGGGCGGCTCAACGCCCGCATCCGCCTGGCGGGCGAGCATCAGCTTTCAGGCCACACGCCCCGGCCCCGCGCGCTGGTGGGCGGACTGGCGAGCCTGCAAGTGCACGAGTCGCTGCTCAACAACGTGCTGGAGCAGTTGCGTCTGGAGGGGCGCACGATGACGGCCAAGGACCTGGTCGTCCACGTCAACCGCGCCCTTAACGTGGCGGTCAAGTGCGACGCGGAGAAGGCCGACAAGGTGAGCTTGACCTTCACCGACCGCAACGCGCTGCGCGTTCGCCTGGCTGACGACCGGATGCTGCTGACCGTCTCGCTCGCCAAGCTCGAGGCGGGCGACCGGCAGTGGACCAACTTCCAGATCCTCGTCCCCTACGCCATCCAGCCGCTGGGCGCGACGGTGCGCGTGAAGCAGATCGAAGAGCCCACCCTGGTCGGCCGGCTGAGCAATCGCTCGCAGATCATCATCCAGGGCATCCTGACGAACTTCTTCGACACCGACGCCAATTACGACCTGCTGGCCAGCGTGTTCGACGCTCGGCGGTTTGGCGACGCCCACGTGGCGCAGGTGGTGATCGACGACGGCTGGCTGGGGCTGTCGCTCATGACAAGGTGAGGGGGGTGAGGAGGTGACAAGGTGAAGACCGAACATCGAACATCGAACATCGAACGCCCAGGCTAAGGGGGAAGATGAACGCGTCGTCGCCGTGATTGAGATTGATCCGACTTGCGGCTCATGTTGGGCATTAGGTAATCTCAAGCGCTGCCAAGAAGGACTCGTTATGCTGGAATATCATGCGGCATACTTCAAGCAGGACAACGGTTGGTGCCTGGTCGAGGTCGTTGATTTTCCTGGCGTCGCAAGCCAAGGGAAGACGCTGCGTTCCGCGCGACTGATGATTCGGGACGCGCTGAAGCTGATGGCCGCATCCTACGTGGAGGATGGATTGCGCCTGCCGACCCCCAATCCTAGAGCCAAGCCCACGCTGGGCAAGAAGGCAGACTTCACGGAAACGATTCCGCTCAAGACGCAATTCCAGACGCCGGCCGTTCAATGAAACGGAGAAAGCTCGAAGACGTTGAACCGGCCTGGCAATTGGCGCGCATCGGCGGCGAACGACGTCAGCGCGGCCCGGATTTCGTCCGGACCCAGCCCCAGCGCCCAGGCGGCGGCCGTGGCGGCCAGCACGTTCTCGATCTCGAAGGCCATCTCGCCGCCATGCGTCAGGGGCACGTCCACCAGGCCGACGAGCGGCGTTTCGCGGCCGCCCTCTGCCAGGATCACGGCCCCGTCCCGCGCCAGCGCGGCCCGGCCGCCCGAGGCCAGGTGCGTGCGGATCAGCTCTGACCCCTCGCGGGCAAAATAGATGATGCGTTCGTCCGTTTCCTTGGCCATGGCGGCCACGAGCGGGTCGGCCGCATTGAGCACCGCCGCTCCGCCCGGCCGCACGGCCGAGACGACCGTGCTCTTGACGCGGGCCAGCTCTTCCAGGGTGCTAACGCCGCGATAGCCGACGTGATTTCCGTCGCCCATGTTCGTGACGACGCCAACATCCGCGCGATCGTATCCGAGCCCCTCGCGGAGGATGCCGCCGCGGGCGGTCTCCAGCACGGCCGCCTCCACCATCGGGTTCATCAGCATGGCACGCGCGCTCTCGGGCCCGCTGCAATCGTGCGTGTTGATCCGCCGCCCATCGAAGTGCAGACCATCGGTGCAGGCCAGGCCGACCTTCCAGCCGTGGCCCGCGAGTATGTGCGCGATCAGCCGGCACGTCGTGGTCTTGCCGTTGACGCCGGTGACCGAGACGATCGGGATGCGGCCGGTCTCGCCCGCTGCAAACAGCGAATCGACAATGGCTTCGCCGACCGGACGCGGCTTCCCAGCGGACGGCTGCAGGTGCATCCGCAGCCCCGGCCCGGCGTTGACTTCCACCATGCCGCCCCGCTGCTCTTCCAGCGGCCGCGAAATGTCGGTGCAGACTACGTCGATGCCGGCGATGTCCAGGCCGACCACGCAGGCCGCCTCGATGGCCCGGGCGGCCACCTCCGGGTGCACGCGGTCGGTGACGTCGGTCGCCGTGCCGCCGGTGCTGAGGTTGCCGTTGCGGCGGATGAGCACTTTCTGGCCGGCGGCCGGCACGCTGTCGGGCGTGCAACTTTGTTCGGCGAGCACTTGCAGGCCGATCGTGTCGAGCGTGATCTTGGTCAAGACCGAGGCGTGCCCTTCGCCGCGGCGCGGGTCTTTATTGATCTCATCGACCAGTTGCCGGATGGTCGAGCGGCCGTCGCCGATCACCTGCGCCGGCTCGCGCAACGCCGCGGCCACCAGCTTGCCGCCGATCACCAGCAGGCGGTGGTCGTCGCCGGGAATGAACGTCTCGACCATGATGTACGAGCTTTCCTCGCGGGCCGCCTGATACGCGGCCAGCACCTGGTCCTTGGTCCGCAGGTCCGTGGCCACGCCGCGGCCGTGATTGCCGTATTGCGGCTTGAGGACGACCGGCAGCCCCAGCTCCTGGGCCGCCGCCCAGGCGTCGTCCGCGTCCTTCACCGGGCGGCCGACGGGCACGGGCACGCCCGCCGCGTGCAGCAGCGTGCGAGTGAGCTGCTTGTCTTGCGCGATCTGTTCGGCAATCGCGCTGGTCTGGTCGGTTTCGGCGGTGCAGATGCGGTGCGCCTTGGCCGAGTAGCCAAGCTGCACCATGCTCTCGCGGTTGAGCCGCAGGGAGGGAATGCCGCGGGCCTTGGCGGCGGCGACGATCGCGGCGGTGCTGGGGCCGAGCTTCACTTCGTCGGCCAACGTGCGAAGTCGCCCGACTTCGCCCGGCACATCGACCGGCTGATCGTGCACGGCCGCCAGCACGAC